>DASXCO010000210.1 GCA_036491125.1 Acidimicrobiales bacterium
TGACTGCTCCCACGACTTCAGTCGTGGGATTCTGGGGCTCAGGCCGCCTCAGGTCCCGCGGGAACCAAGGTCTTACTGCCGTCGTCGCCCACCGGGACTTGCCCGGACGGTTCAGCCCTGCCGTCCGGCCCCGGCCGGTCCGGGTGCAGATTCCTGGCCGCGTTGCGGTCTCGTCCCAAGATGAGCCCGCACTCACGACACCGGAACTCCTGGTCCGACAACTCGATGCGGGGCTTGGCTTTTGCCCCGCAGTCACTACAGCGCTGGGTGGTGTCTCTCGCAGGGAGGAGCACCACACTCTTGCCAGCCTTGGTGGCCTGCCAGAGCAGGATCGCCCGGAACTGGCCCCAGCCGGCATCGGCGATCGACCGGTTCAGGCTGGCCTTGTGCCGTCCACCCCGGCGGGACATGTGCTTGACCTCGAGGTTCTCGACGCCGATCCGGTCGTAGACCCCGACCAGCTTGCGGGCGGCCTTGTGGGCGAAGTCGGCCCGTTGGTCGGCCACCCGGGCCTCGATGCGGGCCTTGCGCCCTCGGGCCTTCGTCCGACGCCTCGATCCGGTCTGCTTGCGGGCCAGGTGCCGCTGCGAGCGGGCCAGGGCCTTGGTCGCTTTCTTGGCGAAGCGGGGGTTGGCCACGTCAGTGTCGGGGTCCTCGGTGGTGGCGAAGGTCTTCAAGCCGACATCGAGGCCGGTCGCCCGGCCGGTCGGTGCGACCGGGGCGTCGGGTACCTCGACTCGGCAGACCAAGCTCGCCCACCACCGCCCCGCTCGGTCCCGGTAGATGCTCACGCTGGTCGGGCTCGACGGCAGGGGTCGGGACCACACCGCCCGCAGGCCGATGCGCCCCCCGGCCACGGCCACCTCGACGCGGTCGTCGGCCTTGAGGCCCAGGCCCGAGCCCGACACGGCGAACCCGTTGTGTGTCCAACGGGCCGTCGAGTACCCGGCCTTGCGGGACTTGAACCGGGGCCGGCCGGACGGGTTCGATTTGTCGAAGAACGCCGACACGGCGCGGTACAGGTCGCGCATGACCTGCTGTTGGGTCACCGACGGCTGAGCCGCCAGCCACTCGAACCGGCCCCTCCAGTCGGTCAACTCGCGGTCCGCGTCCCGGTAGCCGAAGCGCACTCCTTCGTGGCGCCACAGGTCCGACCAACGGCCGAGGGCCTGGTTCCACACGAACCGGGAAGCATCGAACACGGCCTGGAGCGAGGCGGCCTGACGGGGGCTGACCCGAAGCTTGTAGCGGTAGCGAACCTCTGCTTGGCTCATCGACCATCAGCCTTCCAAGAGGGTGTGACGCTCATGTCGGACCACGAGAGTCGGGTCTGGGGCCCGAGTGGGGCTCTGCCTCTTACGACTGAAGTCGTCGGCTTCCCGCCCCACACCCGATTTCGATGACCGTCCGTGACGTGCTGGCCGACTCCGTGCTCGCCGCCCTGGCCGATCTCGAGGTGGAACCTCTTCCCGCCGTCGTCACCCTCGAGCGACCGGCCCGCCCCGAGCACGGCGACTGGTCCTCGAACGTCGCCCTGACGTCGGCCAGGGCCGCGGGACGGGCCCCGAGAGAGCTGGCTACCGCCCTGGCCGAGCGGCTCACCGCCGACCCTCCTCCCCATGTGGCCGCCGTCGAAGTGGCTGGGCCCGGCTTCGTCAACTTCCGTTTGCGCCAGACCTGGCTCTACGAGGCCCTCCGTCAGGTCGTCCGCGAGGGCACGGCGGACTACGCCCGCCATGACACCGGCAAGGGGGAGCGGGTCCAGCTCGAGTTCGTCTCCGCCAACCCGACCGGACCCCTGCACGTGGGCAACGGGTGGCTGTGCTCCTACGGCGACGCCCTGGGCCGTATCCTCACCCGCTGCGGCTGGTCGGTGAGCCGCGAGTACTACGTCAACGACACAGGGGGCCAGATCCGGCGCCTGGGCGAGAGCCTCCTCGCTCGCTGGCGCGGAGAGGTCGTGCCCGAGGAGGGCTACCAGGGCGAGTACGTGGCCGAGCTCGCCCGCGCCTACGACGGCCCCGATGACCTCGTCGCCGCCGGCCGTTGGGCCGCGGCGCGCATCCTCGACAACATCAGGGCCACCCTCGAGGGGCTGGGCATCGTGTTCGACGAGTGGTACAGCCAGGCCTTGATCGAAGAGAGCGGCGCCGTCGAGGAGACGATCGCGCTGCTGGCCGACCGGGGTCTGGTCTACGAGTCGGACGGGGCCACGTGGGTGCGCAGCACGGCCGTTGGTGACAGCCGCGACCGGGTCCTCGTCAAGTCCGACGGCGACTTCACCTACCTCGCCGGTGACCTCGCCTACCACCGGGACAAGTTCCTGATCAGGGGCTACGACAGGGTGATCGACATCTTCGGGGCCGACCACCACGGTCAGGTGGCGAGCCTGCTCGCAGGGGTGCGGGCGCTCGGCGTCGACGATGGTCGCCTCGAGGTCGAGCTCGGGCAGATGGTGTCCCTCGCCGACGGCAAGATGTCCAAGCGCTCGGGGAACTTCGTCAGCCTGGACGCCCTGGTCGCCGACATCGGTCCCGACGCCACCCGCCTGCTCAGCCTGATGACGTCCATCGACCAGGCCACCACGCTGGACCTCGAGCTCATCAGACGTGAGTCGATGGAGAACCCGGTGTACTACGTGCAGTACGCCTACGCCCGCATCGCCTCGATCGACCGAGTGAGGCGCGAGCGGGGGATCGAGCGACGGCCCGTCGATCGAGTGGACCTGGGCCTGCTCACCCACGAGCGGGAGCTGGCGCTGTTGCGGGCGCTCACCGAGCTCCCCGACGTGGTGCTCACCGCCTGCCGAGACCGGGCGCCCCATAAGGTCACCACCTGGGTGCGGCAGCTGGCCGGGGACTTCCACGGCTTCTACCACGACTGCTACGTGATGGGTCAGGGGATCAGCGAGGAGCTGACACAGGCCCGCCTGTGGCTGGTCGAGGGTGCCCGCATCGGGCTCGCCGTCGGTCTCGGCCTGCTGGGCGTCAGCGCGCCAGACTCGATGTGACTCCCTCTCAGGCTCGGACCCCGAGCTCCGCCGTGAGCCGGCGTCTCTTGCCCGACAACTCGTCGGTCTCCACCGACGGTCGTCTCTCCGTCGGGGGCGTCGACGTGATCGAGCTGGCCGAGCAGGTCGGCACCCCGGTGTTCGTCTACGACGAGGTCCACCTGCGCGCCCGCTGCCGGGAGGCGGTCGAGGCGTGGGGCGAGGGGGTCGCCTACGCCGGCAAGGCATTTCTGTGCAAGGCCATGGCTGCGCTCGCCCACGAGGAGGGCATGTTGCTCGACGTGGCCACGGGCGGAGAGCTGTACGTCGCGCTGGCGGCCGGGGTGCCGGCCGAACGCCTCGTCCTCCACGGCAACAACAAGTCCGAGGAGGAGCTGGCCCACGCCGTCGACGTGGGGGTGGGCCGGATCGTTGTCGACTCCTTCGACGAGATCGACCGCCTCCAGTCGGTCGCCGCCGGGCGCCGGCCCGCCGTGCTGGCGAGGATCACCCCAGGCGTGGAGGCGCACACCCACGAGTACGTGAGGACCGGTCAAGACGACTCGAAGTTCGGCTTCGGTTTGAGCTCCGGCGCCGCTGCCGAGGCTGTGCAACGCCTGCAGGCATCGAGCGCAGTGGAGCTGGTCGGCGTCCACGCCCACATCGGTAGCCAGGTCTTCGCGGTCGACTCGTTCGTGAACGCGGTCGAGGTGCTGGCCGGCTTCTTCACCCCGCTCGGGCTCCCGGAGCTCTGTGTGGGTGGCGGGCTTGGTGTCGCCTACGTCGAGGGCGAGTCGGCACCGAGCATCACCGAATGGGCGACCGCCGTCCGCGCCGCCTGCCATCGGTTCGGCGTCCCCCCGAGCACCCGGGTCACGGCCGAGCCGGGGCGGGCCGTGGTCGCCGGTGCCGCCGTCACCCTGTACCGGGTCGGCACGATCAAGGAGCTGCCCGGCCTGCGTACCTACGTCTCGGTCGACGGCGGCATGAGCGACAACCCGAGGCCAGTGCTGTACGGCAGTGGTTACGAGGCCTTTCTGCCCCGCGCCACGACGGTCGACCGGCCCCGCACCGTGACGGTCGTCGGCAAGCACTGCGAGTCGGGAGACGTGATCGTCCGGGACGCCCAGGTGCCGGCCGACCTCGCTGTCGGTGACGTACTTGCCACGCCGGTCACCGGCGCCTACGGGCACTCCATGGCATCCAACTACAACAAGGTGCCGCGTCCGCCCGTCGTGTTCGTGGCCGACGGGCGGGCCCGGACGGTGGTCCGCCGGGAGACCTGCGCTGACCTCACCCGGCTCGACGCCTGAGCTGCCGTGCCCTTCCGAGCGGTCCGGGAGGTAGCGTGGCATCCATGACCACTACGCCGGTGAGGGTCGGCGTGCTCGGTTGCGGCAACGTCGGGGGCGCGCTGGTCGAGCTGCTCGCCACGGAGGCGGATGCCATCACCACGAGCACCGGCGTCCGGCTGCAGGTGGATCGGGTGGCCGTGCGCAGCCTGGACAAGCCCAGGCCGCCGGAGCTGAGCGCCGATCGGCTGACCCTGGATGCCGCGGCGCTCGTGAACGATCCCGACATCGACGTGGTCGTGGAACTGATCGGGGGGATCGAACCCGCCGGCAGCCTGATCATCGAGGCCCTCAAGGCCGGCAAGCCGGTCGTGACGGCCAACAAGGAGCTGCTCGCCAGCGCGGGGGGCGAGCTGTCCGAGGTGGCGGCCGCCGTTGGTCTCGACCTGCTCTACGAGGCGTCCGTCGCCGGCGCCATTCCCCTGATCCGCCCGTTGCGAGAGTCGCTGGCGGGCGAGCGCATCCAGCGGGTCATGGGCATCGTCAACGGCACCACCAACTACATCCTCACCCGCATGAGCGAGGACGGCGTCGACTACGCGGAGGCTCTGGCGGAGGCCCAGAGCCTCGGCTACGCCGAGAGCGATCCGAGCGCCGACGTGGAGGGCCACGACGCCAGCGCCAAGGCGGCCATCCTGGCCAGCATCGCCTTCGGCCAGGACGTCGTCACCGCCGACGTGTACCGAGAGGGAATCACGTCCGTCAGCCTGCCGGACATCGCCTTTGCCGGCCAGCTCGGCTACGAGATCAAGCTCCTGGCCGTGGCCGAGCGGGTGGACGAAGGCGGCGTCGGCGGCGGTGGGGAATCGAGAGACGGCCTGCCAGCCATCGCCGTGCGGGTTCACCCGGCGATGGTTCCGCGCACGCATCCCCTCGCGTCGGTGCGCGACGCGTTCAACGCAGTGTTCATCGAGGGAGAAGCCGTCGGCGAGCTCATGCTCTACGGCCGTGGCGCCGGCGGTCGGCCGACGGCGAGCGCGGTGCTCGGCGATCTCATCGACGCCGCCCACAACCTGCGGGCGGGCGTCGGCGGGCGCGTGGCGGTGCGGTCCCGGGCACACATTCACCCCGTTGACCAGCTGCGCGCCCAGTTCTACATCAGCATCGACGTGCTGGACAGGCCCGGTGTGCTCGCCACGGTAGCGGCGGTGTTCGGCGAGCACGGGGTCTCGATCCGCTCGATGGAACAGGTCGGACTCGGAGACGAGGCCCGCCTCGTGTTCATCACGCACACAGCCGTGGAGCGCGACGTGCAGGCGACGCTCGGCGGGCTCGCCCGACTCGATGCTGTCGAGCGCGTCGGCGGCCTGCTCCGTGTCGTCGGAGCGGAGGTCGGAGCGGAGTAGATGCGCCAACCCGTGGGAGGGCGGTCCGCGCCCGGCTGGCGCGGGGTCATCGAGGAGTACCGCGACTTTCTCCCTGTGACGGTCGCCACGCCGGTGGTGACGCTGGCAGAGGGCGGCACACCACTTCTACCCGCACCGCGTCTCTCCGAACGGGTCGGGGCGCGGGTGCTGCTCAAGGTGGAGGGAGCCAACCCGACAGGGTCGTTCAAGGACCGCGGCATGACGGTCGCGATCTCGAAGGCCGTGGAAGCTGGGGCCAAGGCGGTCGTGTGCGCGTCGACCGGCAACACCTCGGCATCGGCGGCGGCCTACGCGGCACGCGCCGGCCTCACCTGCGCGGTGCTGATCCCTGAGGGCCACATCGCCCTGGGCAAGCTGGCTCAGGCCCTCGTCCACGGGGCCAGGGTGCTCCAGGTGCCCGCCAACTTCGACGCGGCCCTGTCGATCGTGCGCCAGCTCGGCGAGCGGGCGCCGGTCGTCGTCGTCAACTCGGTCAACCAACACCGCATCGAAGGTCAGAAGACCGCAGCGTTCGAGATCATCGACGCGTTGGGCGACGCCCCGGACGTGCAATGCATCCCGGTTGGCAACGCCGGGAACATCACGGCTTACTGGAAGGGCTACTGCGAGTACCGCGCGGCCGGTAGGTCGACCCGCGTGCCCCGCATGCTCGGGTTCCAGGCTGCGGGCGCGGCGCCGATCGTCGAGGGGCATCCCATCGAGCTCCCGGAGACCGTGGCGACCGCCATCCGGATCGGAAAGCCGGCCTCGTGGTACTCGGCGACGGCGGCGGCGTCGGAGTCCGGGGGCGGGATCCACGCCGTGACCGACGAGCAGATCCTCGAGGCCTACCGGTTCCTCGCCGCCGCAGAATCGGTGTTCTGTGAGCCGGCGTCGGCGGCCGCCGTCGCCGGTCTCCTGCAGACCGGTGCGCCATCCGACTCGACCGTCGTCTGCATCCTGACTGGCCACGGCCTCAAGGACCCCGACATCGCGATCAGCCAGATCACCGTGCCGACGCCAGTCGACGCCGATCTGGCCGCGGTGCTGGTGGAGCTCGGTCTCTAGGACGCGCTGGGGTACTCCGCCCCAGGCCAGGGGCGGTGGGTGTGTTGCCGGGTTGCCGGATCGCGGCTATGCTTTCGCGCACTGTCGGTTGCTGCTTCGGAATGCGGCGCCACCTCGAGACGTTCTCGTAGATGGACGCCTGGGAGGCTACGACAGGGGGAAAACCTTCTGTAAGCGAGGTTGTTTCGGGGTTTCTGGTCCTCGGGCACTCTTCTGCTCCCACCGGGCTTTGGCGAAGCAGCTGTCGCGGTGCGTCACTGGATCCTGACAGGAACCCGCAAGCCCCCGTCCCCGACCATCACTGCACAAACACAAAAGAGGTGCTCGATGAGTGGAGAGCAACAGCTCGAGCGCTCGGTCCTGGAGCGCAAAGAACGAGACGAGCTCCACGCGATAGCCGAGGCGATGTCGTTGAAGCCCGGCTCCCGGGCCAAGAAGGC
>DASXCO010000211.1 GCA_036491125.1 Acidimicrobiales bacterium
GCGTCGCGGCCGTGCACTGCCACGAGGGCGCCTTGGCTCGCGAACACCTTGGCGATGGCGGCGCCGATGCCGCGCGAGCTTCCGGTCACCAGCGCGACACGGTCCTGCAGGTCACCCACGGTCCTCCTCCTTGGTGATGGCCGCGCGGCCGGGCATGCTGGGAACGGCGGGAGCCCCCGGTGTTCCGGCGATGAAGCTCATGTGGATCCCGGGCTGCCGCGATCGCCGCTCCGTTCGGCGTCGGTCCACGCGGTGACGAACTCGTCGATCTCGATCACGCGGCTGTCTCCTCTCCTTGTCGTCAACTGCTAACATTTAGCCGTACAGCACGTACAATCAAATCAGCCACCGGGAGGCTCCGTCAAGCCCGTGACTCCCCGCCCCTACAACCTCGGCAAACGGCTCGAGCAGATCGACCATGGGCGCCGACAGATCCTCGACGCCGCCCGAGCGCTGCTAGCTGACGCCGCCGGCTACACCGCGTTCACCGTCGACGCGGTCGCAAGACGAGCCGACGTCGCACGGGGCACGGTGTACTACCAGTTCGGCTCCAAGTCCGGCCTGCTCGAAGCTCTCTGCGACGACCTCGCCGAGACCGGCGGACTGGCCGATCTACCCCAGGCATTCGGCGAAGCCGACGCCCGAAACGCGCTGGCCGCCTTCATCGTCTGTTTCGGGCGGTTCTGGCAGGCAGACCGAACCGTCATGCGTCGGCTACGAGCGCTCGCCGCCCTCGACCCCGAGGTTCACGCTGTAGTCACCGCGCGGGACCAGCGACGCAGCGACGGCCTCGAGGTCGTCGTCAGCCGTCTCGTCGATCATCCCCGCCCTCCCTCCGGGCTCGACCGCGAACGTGCCGTGCGAACCCTTCTCGCCCTCACCAGCTTCGAGACCTTCGACGTCCTCGCCGCCAACGACCAAGACGTCACAGACGTGGTCCCCCAGATTGTCGACCTCGCCCAATCGGCGATAGAGCAGGCCGTCCCTCCCCGACGCCGACGTTAGGCATCCTGGGCGCTGTTTGGTCTCAGTGACTCGAAGAGCTTCACTCCGAGCCTGGACCTGACCACGGGTCCGTCGAGCTTCTAGCGGCTGAAGCGAAGCAAGAGCTTCTGGTCGTAGTAGTAGTCGAGCCAGTCGACCAGGTGGCTCCCGCCGTGATGGCCATGACCGTCAGCCGGTACGAAGCGCATCGCGAGCCGGGCGGCCGACGCGTCGAATCCGACCCCACGAAAGATCGCCACGACCTCGTCGATGTCGTACAGCTTCGGCAGGCGCAGCTCGTCGACGTTGGCCGAGTGCCACTGCATCATGAGGGGGCTCCGTGTATGGATACCCATGACTGCGAAGTAGACGCCGCCCGGCGCCAAGGCACGAAAGATGGCACTGGCGTGGGCCGAGAGATCGTGCACCAGATAGAGCACCTCGTGGCTGAACGCCACGTCGAAGCCGCTCCACTCCGCCGGCACCGTGTCTGCGGCTTCGAAGCGTAACGGTCGCTGCCCGACGAGCCCCCGCGCATCCTCGATGGCGCTGGTGGCCGGGTCGTACCCCCACCCCTCAGCGATGCCATGCCGGTCGGCGAGCAGGCGGAGGAAACCACCTCGGTTGCACCCGGCATCGAGCACGCGCTTCGCAGCCAAGTCGACATCGACCGTCTCGAGCATCGCCCGCCAGATGAAGCCGTGTTCCTCCTGCATGGCCTCGTCCTCGGCGCCGCCCCGCCAGTACGTCGTGTCCATACGACCCACCCTAGGTCGCTGGCGGTGACGCAGCACCCCGCCCGGGTGCTCAGGCCGAAGGCCGGGGCTGTCCTGGAGAGACCGTTCGGGCCAGGATGCCGAGAGTGGCGCGCAGCGCCGCCTCTGGAATCACCGGGAAGATGTTTGCGTCTCTCCAATTCTGCTCGATGGAGGACCAGTCGTAGTACGAGGTGACCAGCGTGCCCTGTGCGATCGGCTCGAGCTTGTAGCCGTACACGTGCCCGAGGTTGAGTTGACCTTCGGGCGTCCAGGCGATCTCTCGATCCGGCTCGAACCTCACGATCCTCACGGTCACGTCGTACAGACCGAGTGGGTAGTCGTTGAGCGCCTCTCGGTCCATGTGCACCACGAAGGTGTCGCCGACAGCGCGAACAGACTCACCAGAAGCGCTCATCAGCATGCCGGAGCTGTCGATGGCCACATGACCCTGGGGATCGCTCAGCAGCCGGAAGATCGCGGCCGGCTCCGAAGCAATCTCTCTCTCGACCTCCATGCGTTCCCTCATCGCCGAGCAGTCTCGCACGCCGGCCGTTTGGCGAAGGCACAACAGGCGACCACGGGCCCGGATCCTCAGATTGGGCTAGAGCACGTCCCCCATGCGGGGCAGTACCTCTACCGGAAGGATGAGCCTGTCGACTCGCCGATCCACGGGTTCGAGGTTGGCTGACCGCTCGTCTGTACGGTAGCGCACAGACCCGTATACGATTAGTGGGTCGCCTGATCAGCTCGGGCGAACGGAGCGGCACATGTTGGCACCTCAGACTCCTTTCGACCTCTCGACGACAGAACGCAACGGCCTCGCCGTCGTGGCGGTGCTCGGCGAGCTCGACTGTGCCACGGCGCCGGTGCTGTCACAGATGCTCGCCGATCTGGTTGAACCCGGTCGGGTGATCCTCGTTGACCTGAGCGACACCGAGTTCGTCGATTGCGCCGGCATTGCTCCGCTCGTCGCCGCGTGCGAGCAATTGCGCAAACTCGGCGGGGACCTGATCCTCGACGCACCGACCAGCCCGGTCTCCAGGGTCATCGAACGCACCGGTCTGAACAAGGTGCTGACGGTCACCTCAGGTTAGGAGGCGAGCGGAAGCCCCCGCCCCGGGGGGCCGACAGGCCGATACACCCGAGCGGCGGCCGGCCCCTTTTCGGCCGGTTACCAAGCGGTTGCCCCCTCTACGGCATCCCCTCACCTCCACGGGGGAGCCCCGTACCCCGAGCCCAAGCCGTACCGTTGGGCCTGGCTCGCAAAGGACTGCCGTTCGCGACGTCGAATATGGACAACGGGCGACCGGTGCAACCCGTGTCGCAGTCGTCGAAGATTCGCCCAGCACGAGCGGCTCGCACCGCTTCGTAGTCTCGAGATTGACGCCAGAGTACGCCGTTGAAACAGCTCATCCGCACCAGACAGCGGCCGATCATGGTCGCGACGGCAGCCGTCGCCGTCGGACTGACGTTGCTCGCCAGCTGCGCCCGCACGACCGCGCACAGGGCGATAGCGAGGACGACCACGACGCCCCCGACGACCGCCCCGCCGCCCCCGCCCCCGTTTGCGCCGCTCACCGGGCAGCTCGTCAGCGCCACCAACAACCGTCCCGCGCTGTCGGTCAAGATCGACAACACGCCGCCCGCGCTTCCCCAGTGGGGGCTCGACCGCGCCGATCTGGTCACCGACGAGCTCGTGGAGGGCGGTTTGACACGACTCATGGCCACCTTCCAGTCGCAGGACGCGCCGCTGGTGGGCCCGATCCGGTCGGCCCGACCCGTCGATGCCGCCATGCTTCGCGAGCTCGGTGGCGGCATCTTCGCCTACTCCGGGGCAGCGGCCGGCGAGATCGCCCCCGTGATAGCCGACTCGACCTCGACCCTCGTGTCGGCTGACGCCAACGGGTCTGCGTTCCAGCAGATCCCCGGAAGGCACGCGCCATACTCGACCTCGTCCACCACCGGCGACCTCTACGCGGCCGGTACCCAGGCGGGCGCGGCGGCTGTTCCGCCCAGACCGCTGTTCACCTACAACACGAACCCGCCGGCGGCGCCTCCGGCCGCCCACGCCTCGATCCCGATGTCAGCGCAGTCGAACGCCGGCTGGGACTGGGACCCGGCCTCGCAGACATACCTTCGAAGCCAGAATGGTGCCCCGGACGTGCTGGCTGACGGCACCCGGATCTCCACGGTCAATGTCGTGGTCCTGTCGGTTGCCATCGGACCGACGGGGATCTTCGACAACGCGGGGAACGAGGATCCCCTCGTGATCGCCACTGGCTCCGGACCGTGCTGGGTCCTCCGGGACGGCAAGGTGATCGCCGGCACCTGGCAGCGACCGTCGATCACTGACACCGTCCACCTGGTGGACGCGTCTGGAGCGACGATCGCCCTGGAACCAGGGAAGACCTGGATGGAGCTGCTCCCCCGCCCGGCCGCACCCGGCCTCTCCTGATCGCCAGCAGGTAGAGCCGACCTACAGGTCCTGGCAGCCGATCTCTCACGGGCCGGTCGTCAGAGCCGTCAGCGACGAGGGAGACCCGGCCACGTCGGTCTGCAGCGTCGCACTGAGATTGGTGCCGCCAGCGAGCACGCCCGTGAGAAAGTCGCCCGTCGTCCGGTCGAACACCGGAGTCCAGACGCTCGGGCCGGCGATCGGCGACAGATGGTCGGCACCGTGGAGCACGAGCAGCCACCCGGGCACTCGAAGCTCGTCGACGAGATGCAGACCGTCCTGGATCGGAACACTGCGGTCCTCGTCTCCGAGCACGACGAGCAAAGGTGCAGAGCCGCGAAGCTTCGCCGTCGGCGGTTGGACGTCCAGCGGGTTGGCGGCGTCGGCCACGACGACGTCCACGCGTGGGTCTCGCTCGTTCGCGCCGTAGCCGACGAGGAGTGCGGTCTCCGCGCCGTCCGAATGGCCGACGACGGCGATCCTCGCCGGATCGACAAGGCCGCTGAGTGGCGAACCAGAGGAACTTGAGGCGGCAAGGAGCTGTGTGATCACGAATCGCACGTCCGCGGGCTGATTGGCGATGTCCGCCTCGTCGAGGTTCGTCCCCGCCACGGTCTGATCACCGAGGGGGAACATCGGTGCGGCGACGACGAAGCCACGTTCGGCCCATGCGTTGCACGCCCGTCGATAGGGGCCCACCCCGACCTGGAAGCCGTGAGCGAAGACGATCAGCGGCCGCGGTCCGGAGAGACCCTTCGGGTACCAGACCTGGGTCGTGAGCGCACGGGTCGGGGCCAAGAACCGGCCGTGGCTCACGGTGGGCCGAGACTGGTCGACGAGCGGGAGCACCACCGTTCCGACGCCGGTCGGGCTCGGTGCCGCGGTCGCTGGCGGCACGGTGATGGCGGGTCTGCTCGTCGCACCCGTGCCGCTCCCCTGACCTGTCGTCGACACGGGACTGCGGACATCAGATCGCGCCGCGGAGCAACCACCCGCCGCCGCCGACGCGAGGAGTAGAGCCATCGCCGTACCCCGGATCGGGCTGTTGCGCACGGTCAACCTCCCGCCGAACGCGCTGAGTTCGGCTCGATCGCGATCGCATCCCGCCATGGTCGATCGGCTCCAGGCTACGCACGATGAGCCCTCACCCGGGGGCCACGAGGGTGTACCGTCCGCGCGGACGAAGGGGGGAGATGCGCTCCAAGGTGGTCCTGCTCGTCGTGGGTGCAGTGTTCGTCGGGGCCGCACTCGCTGTCTTCTTCGCCATCCCGCGCGCCGGAAACCAGCCCGAGACGACACCCCTGGCGCCGGAGACGTCCGGCGCCGTCGACCTGATCCTCACCGTGGACTCGATCGACGCCACCTCGGGCTCGATGCGAATGCGGCTCCTGGCTGCCCCCGGGGAGCACCTGCCGCCCGAGGGCGCCCTGCTCCTGACGTCGGTGGGCCAGATCCCATCGATCGTCGTCGCTCCCAACCGCCTCAACCAGGAACAAGGTGCGACGGTCCTGTTCCAGAAGGGCGACGTGGTCGACTATCCGTTCGAGACCTACAAAGCCACTGTCCAGCTCCTCGCCTTCCAGGGCACTGATCCGAACGTCCCCCAGAACACCACCAGACCGAGGGTGGCGATCAGTGGCGTCTTCGCCACCAATGCCGCCGGGTTCTCCATCACCCCCCAGAGTCATATCGGAAACGACGACGTCGCCAGCATCAACTTCGTCATCCGACGCACACTCGGCACCCGCGGGTGGGTCCTGGCCATGATGGCCATCTACTGGGCCCTCGCTCTGGGTGTCGCTGCAGTGACGGCACTGGTCGTCCGGCGCCAGCGAATGTGGGAGAGCCGCTTGCTCGCCTGGCTCGGCGCCCTCCTGTTCGCCGTGGTGACTTTCCGCAATGCCGCTCCGGGCAACCCGCCGGTCGGCACATTCCTCGACTTCTTCAGCGTCTTCGAGTCGGTTGCCATTGTCGCCGTCGCCCTGGTCGTGCTGATCGTCTATTACCTCGTCCAGCGGCCCGAGATGCTCAACCTGACGCCTCCTCGGGACGACCGCCGTTGACCCTCTCCAGCGACGCGAGGTGGTGCGTGTCGTTGTAGCCGCGAAGGGACGGTCCGGGAGGCCCGATCGCCACTCGGGAGATCGCGGCCAGGTCGAGGAACATGCGCCAGGCCACCGTGTCATGGACGCCGAGTGCCCAGGCGACGGCGGCTTTGATCGGCGACACGTGGCTGACGACGGCGATATCACCCTCGCCCGCGTGGCGGGCGAGGTGGTCGCACGCGTCCCGCACCCTCACGCCGAGTGCGGCCAGCGACTCGCCTCCGGGCGGTGCATAGGACGGGTCATGTCGCCATTGCTGCCATGTCTCGTTGGGCACCTCGCCGAACGGCCGCCCTTCGAACTCCCCGTAATCGAGCTCGGTCCACCGCTGGTCGACGTCGACGGGCACCCGCGCTCCGAAGGCCGCCGCCGTCTCGCGAGCGCGGCGTAGCGGGCTGGTCACCACGCGCGTCACCTCGCCGACCGCGTTGGCCGAGGCCGCGGCCTGGCGCCGACCCAGCTCGGTAAGCGGTGGGTCGGCCCGACCAAGCAGAAGGCCGGCGGCGTTGGCGGCGGTCTGTCCGTGGCGGATCAGCAGGATCATGCCCGGGTGGTCGCCCGGCGCCCGGCCGCGCCGTCGGGCCGGCCTACGTGGCCGGCCGCCGCCCGCTCAGCGGACGAGGATGCGCCCACACTGCTCACAGGTGATGATCGCGTCGGGTGGCGCCCGGCGGATGTGATCGAGCTCGACCGCGGGCAGAGCGAGGTGGCAACCGCCGCACGAACCGTGCTCGAGGCGCGCCGCTCCGATGCCTCCGAGCCGGACCCTCAGGCGCTCGTAGCGCTGGGTGAGCTCGTCGGGCAGCTTGGCCGCCAGTGTCGCGCGGGCCTCCGTCTCCGCCGCCACCTCGGCATCGATCTCGGCCTCGCCCTCGCCGATCACCCCGAGGAGCCGTTCAGCCTCGCTCTCGGCCGTCCTGCGCTCGGTCGCGAGCCGGGCCAGCTGGGCGTCGACGGGCTCGCCGGCCGCCATGACCTCGAAGGCCATCTCCTCGAGCTCCCGCCGACGCCGGTTGAGCGAGTCGACCTCCTCCGACATGGCCATGAGCTCCCTCGACGCTGCCACCTCGCCCGAGTACATCCGACCTTCGACCTCGTGGATGCGTCGGGCCACGGCGGCGATATCAGACTCGAGACGTCCCTGGCGCTCAGATAGGGCCCGCCGGTCGGCCTCGGCTCGGGCGGTCCGATCACCGACGTCATCGAGGCGCGTCTCGACCGCCGCCAGCTCGGCTCGGGCGGGAAGGGTGGCCCGTCGGTGCGCAAGCTGGTCGAGGGTCGTGTCCCGGTCCTGAACCTCCAGAAGGATGTCGAGGGGAGCCACGCCTCAGGGACTCGGCTGCGTCGTCGTGGTGGTGGTCGTCGTCGGTGGTGGAGGCGGTGGCGGGGGCTGTGTCGTCGGGGGCGGAGGCGGTGGTGGCGGCGTCGTCGGTGGGCGCGTCGTGGGCGGGAGCGTCGTGGGCGCCGGCGTCGGCGGCGGGAGCACCCCCGGCGGGAGCGGCACCGGCGGCAGCCCCGGCGGTGGAGGCGGAGGCAGCGGGCTGGTGATGGCGCCCGGGGAGTCCTGGGCGATCAGGAAGCGCCCGGCACCGATCTGGCTCGGGTCGGGAGACGCGAAGTTCTCGACTGGCTGGCCCGAGAGAGTGCTGGACATGAAGTCATGGAAGATACGCGCCGGGTAGGTGCCGCCGAAGACGTCGACGCCCCCCACCCCGTACATGGGGACCAGGCCCGCGGGCGAGCCCATCCACACCGCGGTCACAAGTTGCGGGGTGTAGCCCACGAACCAGGCGTTCGCCAGGTTGTCCGTCGTACCCGTCTTGCCGGCCACCGGCCGGTCCGAGAGCGCCGCCGCTGTGCCCGTTCCCCGCTGGACCACGCCCTGGAGCGCCTGCGTGGCCACCCTGGTGTCCTGGGCCGATACGACCCGCTCACCCTTGTCCGCCCCGCCGAATTCGACGTTGTTCGACGAGTCGGTCACCTTCTCGATGAAGCTCGGCGTATGGTGCACGCCATCGGCGGCCAGGGTGGAGTAGGCCGAGGCCATCTCGAGAGGAGTCACCTCGTAGCTGCCGATGCTCAGTGAGGGGCTGGGCGTCAGCCGGACCTTGGCCGGGATGCCCATGCGGTGCGCCATGTCCGCGACCTTAGATAGGCCCACGTCCACGCCCAGCCGTATGTAGGCGCAGTTGACCGAGTTGGCGGTGGCATCCCAGAGGTTCATCACGCCAGCCCCGGGCTCGGCGTTGTTGGCCACGTACGCGCCGGAGCTGGGGAGCTGGATGGTGCAGGGCGAGGTGCCGTCGATGCTGTCGTTGGGGCTGTAGCCGTTCTCGAGGGCGGCCATGAGGACGAAGGGCTTGAACGAGGAGCCGGGCTGTCGTCCCGAGCCGCCGCGGCCCGTGGCCACGTCGTAGCCATGGTTGGATGCGGGGTTGCCCGAGACGAGCGCCCGCACGTCGCCGGTATTCGGATCCATCGCCACCACCGCCGAGGTGAACTTCCCGCCCGTGTCCGGCAGCCGCGCCGCCACCGCCGCCTCGGCGTTCTGTTGCATCGTCGGATCCAGCGTGGTGGTGATGTTCAGCCCACCCTTGTTGAGGGTGTTCAGGCGCTCCGCCGGGCTCGTGCCGAGGAAGTCGAAGCGGTGGTCGGTCACATCCGACAGGGAGGCCTTGACCTCGGCGACAAAGGGGCTGTCCTGCTGGTTGGCGGGCTGGTTGATCGACGAGGGCACCGGTGTCGTCTTGTACTGGTCGGCCTGGGCGGTGGTCAGGTGCCCGTTGGCCACCATTCCCGCCAGGATCTGATCACGCCGTTGGGTCGCCGCTGCTGGGTGGTGAAGGGGGTCGTAGCCGACGGGGTTGCGGATCATGCCGGCCAGCAGGGCCGCCTGGCCCGCGTCGAGCTGGCCCACGTCGCGCCCGAAGTAGGTCTGGGCCGCAGCCTGGACCCCATAGGCCCCGTTGCCCAGATAGACCGTGTTGAGGTAGCGCTCGAGGATCTGGTCCTTGGACATCTGCTGCTCGAGGCGGTAGGCGAGCACCGCCTCGTGCACCTTGCGGTTGACGCTCCGCTGCGAGTTGAGGACGGCGTTCTTCACCAGTTGCTGGGTGATAGTAGAGCCACCCTGCAGGCCTCCGCCGTTGCTCACGTCACTCGTGAAGGCCCGGAGGATGGAGCGGAAGTCAAGGGCACCATGCTGGTAGAAGTTGGCATCCTCGGCGTCCAGCACCGCGTGGACCACGGTGGGTGGAACCTGGGACAGGGTGACCGGGGCCCGGTAGTCCGCGTCCTGGAGCACCGCCAGCAGGTCCCCCTTGGTGTCGTAGATCCTGGACGGCAGGTTGAGCGGCCTGAGCTGGACCGGGTCGGCCACCGCGGCGTTGTGGGTGGCTCCGACGGACAGCCGGACGACCGGCACGAGCACCAACGTCCCCAGCCCCAACGCGGTCCCGCCAGCCACGCAGGTGATCACGAAGTGTCTCAGTTTGTCCATTTTACGGGTTCACGGTAACTGAGAGGACCACCACTCCAGCATCGGCCCCTCAGTGTGGCCCAGGAGAATGCCACGCGCTCGGAGCACCGATCAAGGGATCCGAAATGGCGTCCCTGCCCCCAGCTACGAGTACCGGGTGACGTACCCCCGGCGCCGGAACGTGGCGAGCATCAGCACGAGGAAGGCCAAGACGGCCACGGCGGCCACCACGGTCGAAGCGGTCGCCAGCCCCAGCTGGCCCCATTGCATGCCGTGGCCGTCGATGAGGCTGCGCCCGGCGGCGAAGGCGTGCGTCGTGGGCAGCGCGGCTGCCAGGGGCCGAAGGAACCACGGCAGCGCCGCCACCGGGTAGAACACGCCCGAGAGCGGCATGACCACGAACAGGATGCCCCAGGCGAGGGCTTCCGCCCCCGTGCCGAACCGCAGGACCAGGGCGATGACGAACAGGGCGATCACCCAGCCCACGACCAGCAGGACGGCCATGATCGGGATCAGGCCGACGCCGAGCCGGCCGACGTTGAAGGCGTAGAAACCGAGG
>DASXCO010000212.1 GCA_036491125.1 Acidimicrobiales bacterium
CCTCGGAGCCGTGGGCAAGCCCATGATGCGGGTGCACACCGCTGGGAGCGTCGGTGGGTCCACGGCCCTGGTCGCCGCCAGCCTGGTGCAGGCCGGGATCCACCGCCGGGTGCTCACGGTCGCCTACGAGAAGCAGTCCGAGTCCGATGCCATGTGGGCGCTGTCCCGGCCGCTTCCGTTCGCGCCCCCGACACTGGCCGGCGCCGGCGGCTACTTCGCTCCCCTCATCCGGGCCTATATCCGTCGCTCGAATGCTCCCGACCACGTCGGGATCATGGTGGGGGTCAAGGACCGCGAGAACGCCCTCCGCAACCCGTATGCCCACCTCCACCTCGAGGACATCAGCTTCGAGAAGGTGGCCGAGTCGCCCATGCTGTGGGACCCGATCCGCTACCTCGAGACCTGCCCGTCGTCCGACGGCGCCTGCGCCATGGTGCTCGCCGACGAGGCCATCGGCGATGGATCGCCCAGCCCGCCGGCCTGGATCCACGGCACCGCCATGCGCAGCGAGCCGACGATGTTCGCGGGAAGGGACGCCGTGAATCCCAGGGCGGGCCGAGACTGCGTCGCCGACCTCTACGGCCAGGCCGGGATCACCGAGCCCCGCCGCCAGATCGACGTGGCCGAGATCTACGTACCGTTCAGCTGGTACGAGCCCATGTGGATGGAGAACCTGGGGTTCGCGGCCGATGGCGAGGGCTGGAAGATGACTGACGACGGCAGCACCTCGTTCCAGGGGGACCTTCCGATCAACCCCTCCGGCGGCGTGTTGTCGTCGAACCCCATCGGGGCCTCGGGCATGATCCGCTTCGCCGAGGCCGCGATGCAGGTCCGGGCCCAGGCTGGTGAGCACCAGGTCGATGGGGCCCGGCTGGCCCTGGGACATGCCTACGGCGGGGGCTCGCAGTTCTTCGCCATGTGGCTGGTGGGGGCGGCGAAACCGTAGGTGGGCGCGTGACCTACGACGAGATGGGGCTGTTTCGCGAGAACGCCGACGAGGCGGGGCTGGAGTGGAAGGGCCCGCCCGCCGTGGTGCGCCGGGACGTCGAGGTGGCCGACGGTCGGCAGGTGAGCGCGTTGGTCTGGGGCAGGGGCGACCCCGACCTCGTCCTCCTGCACGGAGGTGCGCAGAACGCCCACACTTGGGACACCGTCGCCCTCGCCCTGGACCGGCCGCTGGTGGCCATCGACCTCCCGGGGCACGGCCGCTCCGACTGGCGCGAGGACCACCAGTACTCGCCCGCATGGCTCGCCGACGACGTGGCCATGGCGATTGGCGAGCTGGCACCTCGCGCGGCGGCAGTGGTGGGGATGTCGCTGGGCGGGCTCACGGCGATCAGTCTTGCCGCCCGCTACCCGGCGATGGTGCCGCGACTGGTCCTGGTCGACGTCACGCCGGGCGTCGATCGGGCCAAGGCCGAGCCCATCATCGCCTTCGTCTCCGGGCCCGAGCGCTTCGCCAGCTTCGACGAGATCCTCGACCGCACGGTGCAGCACAATCCCACCCGCTCCGTGTCGTCGTTGCGACGGGGCATCCTCCACAACGCCCGTGAGCTTCCCGACGGGTCGTGGGAGTGGCGCTACGACCGGGTGCGGGGCTCGTTGTCGGACGGAGTTCTGCCCGACGTGACGAACCTCTGGGACGAGCTCGGGTCCGTAGCCGTTCCGCTCCTGCTGGTGCGGGGGGGCACTTCGGGTGTCGTGAGTGACGAGGACGTGGCCGAGTTGCTCCGTCGCCGGCCGGCGGCCGAGGTGGTCGTGGTGGATGGCGCCGGCCACAGCGTCCAGGGCGACCGGCCCATGGAGCTGGCCGGCATCATCGCCGGCTTCCTCGACCGGCCCCAGTCGTCGAGGTCGTAGTCCGCCGCGATGTGGGCGCCGTGGCCGTTGACTAGTCCTCGGGCACCCGCTGGGGCCCGAGATAGCGCTCCAGCTCCTCCACGTTGCCCCGCACGTGGTTCAGGTCTTCGAGCAGAGACCGCCGCTGGCCGTCGACGCGATCCCGCTGGGACCTGACCTCCTCGACGCGACCCTGCTCTTCGTTCCATGCGGCGCCGGCCCGTTCCTCGGCCATCGCCCTGCCCTGCTCGAGGAACAGATCGACCTGCTGGTGGGACTCCAGCCTCATCCTGCCGGCTGCATCCTGGTCGAAGCGGGCCGCCTCGGAGATCTTCGCCGCCTGAGCCTCGGCCGCCGCCAGCATCTCGGCCCCCTCCCGTTCGGCCGCCTGCTTCTCCGCCTTGGCTTCGTTCTCCATCCTGATCATCAGCTCGTGGGCGTCGTCGGACGTCACGCGGAGTATCTGATCGGTGACGTCGTGCAGCCACTGGACCGACTCGGGTGGGCCGTTGACGCTGCGGTGCTCGAGCTCGGCGACCTTGGCCTCGAGGACCTGGGCCTGGTGCTCGGCCTTGGCCAGCTCGGCATCGATGTCGTGTAGTCGAGCCTGGAATTCGACGGCAGTGCGGTCGTTCTCGAGGAGGCGGGCGTCAACCTCGTCGCGGTCGTACCCGCGAGCAGCCACCCGGAGACGGACCCGAGAGGGACCGTCTTCGGTCATGGGAGCCTCGCTGATGCACGCCTCCCCAGCCTCAGACACATTGGCTAATTCCTACACCTCCAGGGATCGGCCAGGCAAACTGGGCGCGGGGGCCTGCTCCGACGGGGCGAGACCCCCTTGAGGCCGTCAGGGGTGCTGGCTACGGCCCCCACCCCTGTCAAGAGGCTGAGGGCGCGAAGTGGACGGCCACCTCGTTCCAGAACAGTGCCAGGGTGTCGCGGGCGCGATCGGGCGGGCCCATGGTCCAGTCCGGGATGATGAGCTCGTCGACTCCCGCCTGTTGGTACTCCCCGACCTGATCGGCGACCTCGGCGGGCGTCCCGACGAGGCGGGGGCGCGCCGAGTCGCGCTCGCGGTGGCGCTTCAGCCAGCTCTCGTCGCTGCTGAGGTAGAGGAGCGCCTGGGTCGAGCGGGCGATCGTGGCGGGGTCGCGGCCCAAGCTCTCGCAGTGACGGTCGAGCACCGCTGACTTGTGGCGGAAGACATCCGTCGTCGCCCAGGAGTTCCACTCGTCGGCGAAGCGGGCGGCGATGCGCATCGTGCGGCGCTCGCCCCGGCCTCCGACGAGGAGCGGAAGCCGTCCCGACACGGGCTTGGGCTCACACGGTGCTGCGGTGAGCCGGTAGTGGCGGCCGTCGAAGGTCGTCGTCGGATTGTGCAGGAGCGACGTGATGACCTCGCAGGCCTCCTCGAGCTTGTCGAGGCGGGTCCCCACGTCGGGGAGGTCGATCCCGTAGGCGGCGTGCTCGTTGACCTGCCAGCCCGCCCCGAGACCCAGCACGAATCGGCCTCCGCTCACGTGGTCGACCGTCACCGCTGCATTGGCGAGGACCGCCGGATGGCGGTACAGGTTGCCGGATACCAGCGTTCCGACCCGAAGACGGTCGGCGCGCGCCGCCAGCGCGGCGACGAGCGCCCAGCTCTCCAGCACCGGGCCGGGCAGGGGATGGCCGTCCGGATCGTTCGGCATGAAATGATCGGCCACGTAGGCGCCGTGCCAACCGGCTCGATCGCAGCCCACCACCACGTCGAGGATGTCGGCCCAGGGGCGCTCCGGGTTCGGCCACACACTGAACCGCACCGACCCAGGCTACCGGGACGGGTCGTCTGCTCCGGGCTGGTCGCCTGCTCCGGGCTCCATGGCGCGCAGGTCCTCGAGTGTGAGCGACGGACCGCTGAGCTCGTCGGCCCGTGCTTCTGCCGTCGCCAGCCCCCCCACGAGCAGGTCGAGATGACGATGGGCGAGCTCCTCGTTGATGTGGCGCGGGAACGTCCCCGGCAGTGGACGCGAGATGCGGATGATCATCAGTCCGATGTCGCCGAACGTCACATCCGGACGGAGACTGCCCTCGGCGTGGGCGGCGTCGACGATCTTCTCGAGCGGCGCGGCCGCCTCCTCGCGGGCTCGCAGCATCTCCTCGTCCTCGAAGGTGAGCTGACCGAGCAGGGCGGGGATCACGGCGGCGATCCGCAGGTCGATGGCCCCGTGCATGTACCGGACCAGGGCAGAGAGGGCGTCGGGCTCCTCGGCCCGGGCCAGACGAGCCTGGTGACCCACCCGGCCCAGCGCGTCGAGCACGACGGTGCGCATCAGGGACTCACGGTCGGGGAAGCGCCGGTACAGCGTGGCGATGCCCACGCCGGCGCGACGGGCGATCTCGTCCAGTGGCGCTCCCGGTCCCTGCTCGACGAACACGTCGCGGGCGGCGGCCAGGACCTGCTCCCGATTGCGCCTCGCGTCGGCCCGAAGCGGGCGACCGTCACCTAGCGGACCAGACGCTGCCGCCAGCCCCGCCTGCTGCTTCACGAGGGCCAGGCTAGCCGTATCTGGAGGGAATAGCTCCAGATCGGAGGCGTTGTCGGTCGAATGTGTAGGCAATCCCTCCGCTAGCTGTGGCAGCGAAGGCCCATGCACACGCAATCACCAGGAGGTGACATCGAGATGACGATGTCAGATGAGCTACGAGATCAGCGGACGGTCCTGCTCACCACCTACCGCCGGGACGACAGCCCGGTGGGGACGCCAGTCAACGTCGCCGTGGGTGACGGGCACGGCTACTTCCGGACCTGGGACACGTCGGGCAAGGCCCGGCGCCTGGCCCGCCAGCCGAAGGTGGCCGTCGCCCCCTCGACACCTCGAGGCACGCAGAGCGGCCCGACGGTCACCGGAACAGCTCGTCTGCTCACGGGCGAGGAGGCACGCGCCGCGGGAAAGCTGATCGATCGCAAGTACCCGATCGTGCAGCGCATCCTGGTGCCGATGGCGCACCGGCTGCGGCGGGTGAAGACCGTCCACTACGAGCTCACCTTCGACGAGGGATGACGGGGCGGCCGGCGCTGCCGCTCCAAGCCGTGGCGCCCCGACGCCTGCGTCGGCACGAGTCGTAGAGTCGGCGAACGTGTTCGCTACCCGATTGACGCGCGCCACCGTGGTCGTGTCGGCCCTCGCCTGGGTGGCCGCACTGGCCTCGAGCTGCGGCGGCTCCTCGTCGGCCTCGTCCGCCTCGTCGACGAGCCCGACGAGCGTCACGTGGATGTCAGGCTTCGCTGCTCCCGGCACCCCCGCCAAGTACAACCAGGTCGGTGTCATCAAGGTCGGGCCCAGCAGCGCCAAGAACGTGCTTGTCCTCGAGCCGGGGACGTCTGCCGGCAGCGCCTACTTCGTTCCTCTCGCCAAGTGGATCGTCTCCAAGGCGAGCGGCTGGCAGGTGTGGTCCGTGGAGCGGCGGGAGAACCTGCTCGAGGACCAGTCGGTGCTGAACCTCTTCAAGCAGGGCAAGGTCAACGACACCCAGCTCTACGACTACTACCTCGGCTACCTCAAGGACCCCAGCATCACGCCACACATCAAGATGGTCCCGAACTCCTCGGTCGGGTTTGCCACCCAGTGGGGCATGAACGTCGCCGTCGAGGATCTCCACAACGTGATCACGGCGGCAAAGAGGCTGGGAGGCAAGGTGGTGCTCGGCGGCCACTCGCTCGGCGGATCGGTGGTCACCGCCTACGCCACGTGGAACTTCGGCGGCCGGGCCGGAGCCGACGACCTGGCGGGCCTGGTCTACATCGACGGCGGGAGCAGCCCGACGCCGGTGAGCGCCCAGCAGGCGACCCAGGAGGTGCAGGCGCTCGCCGTCCCCAATGCCAATCCCTGGCTGGCTTTCGGCGGGATCGCCGCGCCCTT
>DASXCO010000213.1 GCA_036491125.1 Acidimicrobiales bacterium
GTCGGGGACGGTCAGCCGCCGGTCGAGTGCCCGACCACCGAGTTGATGTAGGTGAGCATGGGCCTCCCGCCACCCGAGCTGCCGACGGGCCAGAAGCCGATCTCCAGGTGCGGGCCGCTCGAGATGCCGACGATCCCGTAGCCCACGATGGAGATCTGCTGGCCGGCGACCACCTGGCTCCCGACGTGGACGAGGTCGGGTCCGGAGTGGCCGTAGTAGACGGTCCTGCCCGCCAGGGGGCCCGAGGTGATCCGGAGCACGGGGGCGTTCGATCCGAAGCCGCCGATCCCCTCCTGGATGATGGTGCCGGGGCCCATGGCATACAGGGGTGTGCCGCCGGGGGCGGAGTAGTCGACGCCGTTGTCGACCGAGCCGTTCTTCAGGTACTGGATCGGCAGCGGCAGACCCGAGCTGCTGGAGCTGGTCGCTGTCGCGGCCGGTGCCGGCAGCTTGGGAGCAGCAGTGGTGGTGGTGGTGGGTGCGAGCGTCGTCGGGGGAGCGGGCGCAGGGACCGTCGTCGTAGGGGCAGGTGCCGTGAGGGGCGGGCCTCCCAACGCCTGCGGCGAGGGAGCGGTGGTCGCAGACTCGCGGACTGCCCGGCCCGTCGCCAGGCGCTCGGAGGCGGGGTGGGGCATGACCCCGACGGCGACGCTGGCGCCGATCACGATCAGGGCGGCCGAGTAGCTGAGCAGGCCCTTGCGGAGCACCGGGTGCGCCGGGTCGCCCGCTTCCGGCGCCGACAGGCGGGAGGCCACACCGCGCAGCCGGCGCCCGAGAGGAAGGGATGTGGCGTCCGCCGCCAGGAGCAGTCGAGCTGCCGCCCGCACCACGCCGGAGTGAGAGTCAGTGGCCCGCTCCACGAGCTCGGCCGGCCCGGGGCGGATCCCCCCGATGACTCCTCGCACGGAGCCCTCGATTCTGCGCCCGGTGCCAGTTGTCCTGCTTGTTCGGCCCCTTGAACGGGCAAATCAGGACGAAACTGGCGCGCCCTGGGTCACCAGAGCTGGCCGCTACAGCTCCTCGTCGCCGACCCAGGAGCCGTGGAAGCCGTACGGCACCCGCCGCGGAAGTCGGACCCGCGCCACGGGCGCCGCACCCCACTCGTGGGCGTCCAGCACGAGTAGCTCACTGCCGTCGGTCGCGCTGTCGTAGACGTAGCTGAGCACCCAGCCCTCGTCCTCCCCGCTGGAGGGTGAGGCCGGGACGAAGACCGGCTCGCCCGCCGACTGGCTGGCCCGCAGCCGGTAGGGCTCGACGCGATCGCCGCGGGTGTCGTGCTTGAGGATCGACGAGCCGAAGCCGTCGCCGTGCCCGATGAGGTCGTCGGTCGCCAGCCACGCGTAGCGGTGGGCCAGACCCACGCGTCGCGGATCGACGCGTGGGAACTCCGCCGCCTGGTTGTCCAGCTGCTGCTCCTGCACCGTCCCGGCGGCGGCGTCGATAGTCCACCGCCATAGCGACGCCGTGTGGTCGAAAACCTCCGGTGAATCCCGCCACAGCTCGGGGTAGCGCGCCACGTCGACGGTGATGACGCCGGAGTCGTCCTCGTGGGCGTTGGCCGGGTGGAAGACGTAGCAGGGCTCGATGTCGAACCACTCGACGTCCGCGCTCCCGCCGGTCCTGGGCATGACCCCGAGGCGCGCGCCGTAGTCGTCGCTCCACACATATGGAAACCGACCCTGGGTCGCCAGCTCGAGGTCGAACACGATCGGCAGGTCCATCCAGACCACGTGCTTCGCCGTGACGTTGAAGTCGTGCATCATCGTGGGTCCTCGCACCTCGATGTCCTCACTCTGGATGAGCTCGCCGTTGGCCGTGGCTCGGTGATAAGTGAGATAGGGCGGAAAGAAGCTGTAGCCGAAGAACAGCAGCTCGCCCGTGGTGGCGCAGCGCTTGGGATGGGCAGTCATCGCCGTCGTCAGGCGTCCCCCGAAGTCGTACGGACCGACGGTGTCCAACTCGGGCGTCACCTCGGTTGGGAACGACGACTCGACCAGGGCAAGGATGTGACCGGCGTGGCAGACGACATGGGTGTTGGCCACGCCGATCGAGCGGTCCACGCTGCCGTCCTCCCTGACGAAGTCCTCTCCGGTCTCCAGCCCCTTGGTCTGCACCCATCGGTTGCGGTACCACTCTGCCCGCCCGTCCTCGATGCGGACCCCGTGGAGCATGCCGTCACCCATGAACCAGTGGGACGGCTCGTGGCCGGGCCGGGGGTTGGGGCCGTTGCGCAGGTAGCGCCCCTGGAGCTCGGGCGGCAGCTTTCCCTCCACGGGAAGGTCGATGGCGCCCATCTCGTCGGGCACCGGTGCGAAGTTGCCCTCCAGATAGAACTTCGTCTGCTGCCGGTCTTCCTGTCGGCTGGCCATCTCGTTCCCCCCGTTGCCCGGTGACGCGACCTACCCAGGCTACCGCCGGGCTGCGCCCGGCGAAGAGCCCGCGCTCCGACGTCGCTGCCTACTATCGGTCGAGAACCGGACGAACCAACAGGGCTCATGACACTGACCGGCCTGCAACAAGCAGTCGAAGAGGTCGCCGCCGTCGGCCACTGCCTGGTCCGTGACGCCGTGACGCCAGTACATGCCGAGGAGCTGCTCGCCGAGCTGGAGCCGGGCCGGTTCGCTCCTCTCGAGCCCACGATCGGCACCGTCCACCAGCGCGGCGAGCGGCTGACCGTCGAGCCCGACGACGACGCCTTCCCATTGGTGGCCAGGCTGGTCTCCGAGCTGACCTGGGAGGTACGGGCGTCGCGACTACCGGGCTCGGCGGACTACGCGCCCACCGAGATCACGTGCCAGCGCTACTTGGACGGCCGTTCGGGCATCACCCCGCACATGGACCAGCGGCGTTACCGGCTACTGGTCGCGGCCTTCACTCTGGTGGGCGAGGCCACCTTCACCGTCTTCGAGGACAGGTCCGCAAGTGGGATCGTGCGGGCCTGGACGACGCGGGCGGGCGACCTCTGCCTGCTGCGGGCTCCGGGGCTCGCCGGCCATCCCGACGGGCGCCCGACCCACTCGGTGGCCGGTCCGGCGACCGGTGCTCGCGTGTCGCTGACCGTCCGGATGAACCAGTCAGTCCTGTAGGCGGCGCGACAGGGGTAGCCCGAACCACAGCCAGCTCACCACCCCGGCGAAAGCGGCAGCGACACCAGCGGCGACGCCACGGCTGTAAACCACGCTGGTGATGACGTACACGACAGCAGATATGGAGAGCGCCAGGAAGCTGATGCCGACGATGGCCAGGCGATTGGATGTCTCCAGCATGCGCGCCTTGTCGTGCTGGCGCCAACGGAGCCGATGGTAGGAGGACGGCGCGATCAGGAAGGTCGTGGCCATGGCGGTGGCCAGGACGGCGAGGAAGTAGATGTCGCGCTGGATGCCGTCGAGCTGCGAGAAGCGCTGCGTGAAGGGAACGGTCAGCAGGAAGGCGAACAGGACCTGAACTCCGGGGAGGCCCACCCGGAGCTCGTTGAGCAGCTCGATCAGCTGCCGGTGGTGCCGCGCCGTGAGATCCTCTTGCGGCCCGGTCCCTGGAGGGCGGGCACCTGCGTCGCCGTCACCCCCGGCCCCGCCGGGAGAGGCGCCGCGGTCGCTCATCAGCAGATACTGCGCCCCTCGATCCGAGCGTGCAAGGCCGGCAGGTCAGCCTGGCCAGTCAGCCTCCGTGACGGCGCCTCCATCGATCGTCACGAAGGCGGCCGGGCCGTGCGCGCAGATCCGGTACCGGCCGGTGTCGAGCGAGGGGAACACAGCCGGGAACCGGCGACGGGAGCCGATCCGCCACTCCCGGACCACGGTGTGGACACGCCGCGTGGGTTCGACCTCGGGCGCCAGCTCCACCTCGAGTCCGAGAAATGCTTCGGGCGCGTACAGCACGAGCGCGCCGACGTGGTCGCCGATGTCGAGGATCGCGGGGCCACCACCGCCCGCAGCCGACCGGCTCTCGTCCACCGGAGAGCCCTCAGCTCGCCGGCACGGCGAAGCCGCTGTAGGGCACGCCGAGGTACGGAAAGGTGGGCAGATAGTTCTCGGTGCCCATGGCGGAGACGTCGGTCGGGCTCGTGGTAAGACCGTCGGTCACCTGCGACACGGCGGCGTCGGCTGTGAAGCTCTTGTTGACCAGCGGGAGGGTCGCCCCGGCGAGGGCCCGCAACTCGATGGTGACGACATCGTCGAAGACCCGGCGACCGTTGGGGAAGCCGGCGGGGTCATTCCCGACCACGCCCAGGTTGCTGAGGTTGCTCGTGGTCGGTGGTATCGCCATGTTGAGGCGCAGCAGGTCGGCCTGCTTGGAGCCGCCCGAGTTCTGAAACCCGGACACGACGCCGGAGGGGATGCCCGTATTGAAGATGGCGACGATGTCTCCCCGCGGGCTGCCGGTGGCGTTGAAGGCGGCCAGGTTGGGAAAGGCATTGGGGTACAGCGTCGGCAGCAGCGTCGACAGCTCGGGATGCTGGAAGTACTGCACGAACTGGCTGTCGTTGGCCGGCGGCTGGTTGTTCCAGTAGTCCTTCTTCCCCATCGGGATGATGACCTCGTTGACGAGCGGGTTGCCGAGCCGCGACACCTGCACGAATGGTCCCGCGTTGGTGCTCTGGCCGTTGTTCTGGGCGACCATCGACACCTTCTGACGGCTGGCGGTCGTCCAGACGCCGATCACGGAGCTGGGGTCGCCGGCGTTGGTGGGGCTGGATCCGTTGGACGTGAGCTGGGTGATCGGGACCTGGAGCGCAATGCTGTAGACGTTCGCGCCTTTGGTCGAGTTGACCCCCGGAGCGGGCTTGGCGAGCTCGGGCACGTTCAGGCCGAACTGGTTGTGGAGTTGCTCGAGGGGCCGAAGGTCGCCGAGGTCGAAGATGGCGCCCAGGTCGACGTAGAAGCCCTCGGCGCGCTGGCCAGCGAAGACCTTCTCGCCGCCCGGGAGACCGTGGACGGCCTGGTTGGCAAGATCGGGGTAGTTGGGCGTCGACAGTGGGCCTATGTTGCAGGGAGGGCAGGCCAGGTTGGTGCCGAGAACCGTGGTGCGCCGCTGGTTGCCGCTCTTCTCCTGTCGGTTGAGCGAGTAGAACTGGCGACGGTTCCAGTTCTTGTCGGCGAGCGACTGGATGGGCCCGGTGTTGTACAGGAAGGTGTTGGGGTTCCCCACCACGGTGTTGAATCGAAGCTCGTAGATGATCTCAGCGACGCCGTCGCCGTTGTTGTCGATGTTGATGTGGTAGAGGACGTCGTCGCCGAACTCGTAGAAGTTCGGACCTCCGTCCGGTGCCTGAAGAGGCACGTAGTTGGCGATCAGAGTGACCGTGGTCGGGGCGTCGGGGCTGACGAAGGCGTAGACGTCAGTGCTGTCGGCTACGGGGTCCTTCGAGATCTCGGGTGCTTCACGGTGTGACGACATCAGCTCACCTCACAGGGGAACGAGGACTGCTTCTTCCAATGGGCTCGGAACGATTGCGGCTGGTCAGCGGGTGGCCTTGAAGAGCCGCGCCGCCATGTGTGGATCTCTGTAGGTCACCTGTCGCTCGCCGGCATAGAGATCGATCTCGCCGGTCGTCAGGTCCCGGACATGGGCAACGAGGGGCTCGGAGAGCTCGGCGCCCTTGGGCAGCTCGGCCGCGGCCGACTCGGCGGCCTGTGGGCCACCGGACTCGAGCACAGCTGGCAGGCCGGGGACCGCGGCAACGGCGCCCGCCACGCCCACCGCCATCGAGGTGTTCCGAAGAAACGCTCTCCGGCTGTGCTTCTCCATCGGGTCTCCTCTCGCCGTTGATTGCCATTCCTACGGAGCCGTCGCCCGCCCGGATGACAGAGTGATCACTGCGACCGCCGCATGAGCCTGCCGATGACGATGGCTGCCTCGTAGAAGAGGCACATCGGGATGGCGAGGACGAGCATCGAGAACGGGTCGGAGCTCGGTGTGATGAGGGCGGCCGCGGCGACCAGCACCACGATCGCCCGTCGCCGCCACGCTGCCAGCTTCGCCGGTGTCAGCACGCCCACCAGCTGTAGGCACACGAGCAGGACCGGGAACTCGAAGGTCGCCCCGAAGGCCGCCATGAGCAGCACGATGAGGCTCAGGTAGCTGGTGGGGGAGTAGATCTGCTGGAGGCTGGGGCCGCCTACCGCGACGAGGAAGGAGAGGGCGTGCGGAAAGGTGAGGTAGGCGAGTGCGGCGCCGAGCACGAAGAGGACGATGGAGGCGGTGACGAAAGGGATGGCGTAGCGCTTCTCGTTAGGATTGAGGCCTGGAGTCACGAACCGCCAGAGCTGCCACAACACCACGGGAGAGGCAAGGAACAGCCCGCCGTAGCCGGCGATCTTGAACCTGATCGAGAGGCCATCCAGAGGCCCGGTCACGAACAGCTGGCACGAGTGGTGGGGCCCGACGACCTGGCAGTAGGGGTGGACGAAGAAGGACAGGATGTGTCCGTAGAGG
>DASXCO010000214.1 GCA_036491125.1 Acidimicrobiales bacterium
ACGCCGCCGCACCCAGCCACATGGGGAACTCGGGCACGTTGTCGAGCAGGACCCCGACGTGGAACGGCCCCGGTCGCCGCAGCCCGACCAGGACCGACGCCCGCTCGGTGCAGGCCTGGGCGTACTCGGCCCAGGTCCAGGTTTCGTCCTCGTAGAGGAGCGCCGGCCTGCTCCCGTGCTCGTCGGCCCGGCGGAGTAGCAACTCAGCGATCGTGTTCATCGCCACGTAGTCTGCCGCGGCGCAGCGCTGCGCCGGCAGTGCCGGCGCCTGACGGGGGCAGCCGCCCCCTCATCTAACATGCCTTCAGGATCAGAGGGAGGCAGGTTGCGGGACGAGCTGCAGGAAGGTGTGGAGGTCGACGCCGGTCGGCAGCACGTCGTGTTCCTGTGCACGGGCAACGCCGCCCGGTCGGTGATGGCGGGCGCCGCCCTGGCCCGATCGGGCGCGACCCGGATCACCACCGCGGGTACCCACGTGGTCGAGGGCCAGCCCATGAGCTGGCGCACCCGCTCCGCCCTCGAGGGCGTGGGCCTGGCCGCCGACGGGCACCGCAGCCGCCAGATCCGCCAGCGCGATCTCGATGACGCCGACCTGGTCGTGGGTCTGGCCCGTGAGCACGTGGAGCATGTCCGCCGCCGGCACCCCTCGGCCGCCCCCCGCACGGCGACGCTGCGCCGGTTGTGCCGGGATCTGCCCGGTCTGCCGGGGACGCTCCAGGAGCGATTGAAGGCCCTCCGCCTGGACGAGGTCGAGCTCGAGCCCTGGGAGGACGTGGACGACCCGGCCGGAGGAGAGCTCGAGGACTTCCAGGGCTGCGCGGCCGAGATCGTCGAGCTGGTGGCGCTGCTCGAGCGGGAGCTGTCCTGACCCCGTGAGCGGGAACGGGGGCGGGTCGCCCCTCACCATCCCCGCGCTGGTCGCCGACTCGGCCCATCGTCATGGGGATCTCGAGGCGCTCGTCGGCGAGTCCACCCGCCTGACCTACGCCCAGCTGGCGCCCGCCGTGCACCGGGCGGCAGGGGCCGCCATGGGGTTGGGGGTCGGGCCGGGCGACCGGGTAGCCATCTGGGCCCCCAACATCACGGAGTGGGTCGTCGCCGCCCTCGGCGTTCTGTCGGTCGGCGGGGTCCTGGTGCCGCTGAACACCCGCTTCAAGGGACCGGAGGCGGCGTACGTCCTCGCCAAGAGCGGGGCCCGCGTGGTTTTCACGGTGTCGGGCTTCCTCGGCGTCGACTACGTGGACATGCTGCGCCAGGCGACGGAGCGGTCGACGCTCGACTCCATCGTCGTGCTGCGGGGTGACGCTCCCGAAGGCACCCTGTCGTGGCCGGACTACCTGACCGGCGCCGACAAGGTCCATCCGGCGGATGTCGACGACCGGATGGCCGCGGTCAGGCCGGACGACCTGTCGGACATCATCTTCACCTCCGGCACCACCGGGCGGCCGAAGGGGGCGATGGCCACCCACGCCCAGACCCTGCGGGTGTTCCGGGACTGGGCCGAGATCGTCGGCCTGAGCCGCGGGGACCGCTACCTGATCGTCAACCCGTTCTTCCACACCTTCGGCTACAAGGCCGGATTCCTCGCGTCCTTCCTTGTCGGCGCCGCGGTCGTGCCCCACGCCGTTTTCGACGTGCCGACAGTGCTCGCCCGGGTGGCCGAGGAACGCATCTCCATGCTCCCCGGGCCGCCGACGCTCTACCAGTCAATCCTCGACCACCCCGAGCGGCGCCGCTATGACCTCTCGTCGTTGCGCCTCGCCGTCACGGGCTCGGCTGCGGTCCCGGTGGAGATGATCCGCCGCATGCGCAACGAGCTGACGTTCCGCACCATCATCACCGGCTACGGCCTCACCGAGTCGACCGGCACGGTGACAATGTGCCGCTACGACGACGACCCCGAGACCATCGCCAACACATGCGGCCGGGCCATCCCTGACACCGAGGTCCGAGTCGTCGACGATGCCGGCCGCGAGGTCGCGAGAGGCGAGCCGGGCGAGGTGGTGGTGCGCGGCTACCACGTGATGAAGGGGTACTTCGACGAGCCCGAGGAGACCGCCGCCGCCATCGACGCCGATGGCTGGCTGCACACCGGCGACATCGCGGTGATGGACGAGCGCGGGTACCTGCGCATCACCGATCGGAAGAAGGACATGTTCATCGTGGGCGGGTTCAACGCCTACCCGGCGGAGATCGAGAACATCCTGCTCGGCAACCCGAAGGTCGCCCAGGTAGCGGTCGTTGGCGTACCCGACGAGCGCATGGGCGAGGTGGGCGCGGCGTTCGTGATCCCCCGGCCGGGCGAGAACCTCACCCCGAGCGAGGTCATCGAGTGGTCTCGCCAGGTGATGGCGAACTACAAGGTGCCCCGCCGCGTCGAGATCGTCGAGGCCCTGCCGCTCAACGCCAGTGGCAAGGTCCTCAAGTACGAGCTGCGTGACGAGGCGACGCGACCAGCGCGACCCTGAGCCCGCCGGGGGCTACCGCCCCGCGGCGGCGTCGCGGAAGCGGGTCGAGCGGTGCACCGGGTCGCCGTCGAGCTTGGGGATGATGTGCTCGCCGAACAGCTGGATGGTCTCCAAGGCGGCGCTCATGGGCATGTCGATCGGCATGCCGAACACGAGCTGGTCGGCGCCGACGCTCTCGTAGCGCCGAACCTGCTCGAGCACCTCGTCGGGATCCCCGCAGAGCATGTAGCCCTCGTTGATCCGGAGGTCGACGTCCTCGGGGGTGGGCTCGGGCAGCACGGCCGGCCAGTCGGGCACCTCCTGGGGCTTCGGGAAGGTGTCGTGGTAGCGGAACACGAGGCTCTGGAGGTAGGAGATGCCCATGTCCTGGACGATCTGGCGCGCCTTGCGGCCGTCCTCCAGGCACACGACCCCGTTGGTGATCATCACGTTGTCGTTCACGTAGGCCCCGACGGGCTCGGCGTCGCCGATGGCGTCCTTGTAGGCCTGCACCATCGGCGCCATAGCTCCGATGGCCGACGTGTTGAAACCGAGGACGCCGACACCGAGGCGGGCGGCCTTCTCGTAGGTCGGCGGGTTCCCCGCTGCCATCCAGATCGGAGGATGCGGCCGGCGCCAGGGCTTGGGCAGGACGTTGCGATTGGGCACCGAGAACGCCTTGCCCTGGTGGTGGTACTCGGTTTCGTTCCACATCCGGAGGAACTCGGGGATGACCTCGTCGAACACCTCCTTGGTCACCGCCGTGCTCTCGATGCCGAAGCCGGTCACCTCCCGGCTCCCGGCGCCCCGACCGGTGCCGAACTCGAAGCGCCCGTCGCTCAGGTGGTCCAGCATGGCCACCCGCTCGGCGACCCGGACCGGGTGGTTCACCTGCGGGTTGAGGTTGAAGATGCCCGAGCCGACGTGGATCCGGTCGGTCACCGCGGAGAGATGGGCCAGGTAGACCTCGTTGGCCGACATGTGGGAGTACTCGTCGAGGAAGTGGTGCTCGGTGACCCACACGTACTTCCACCCCGCCCGATCGGCCGCCTTCACCAGCTCGACCTCGTTCATGATGGCGTGGTGCTCGGCGTCGGGGTCGGCCTCGACGCGGCGCCGGGGCAGGTGGGCCTGGACGAAGATCCCGAACTCCATGGTTGTCGTGGCCTCCGATTCCCAGCTCGCATCCGACGGTGTGTCAGATAATAACCGCTGCTCAGCAGGCGAAAAGACCACCGATGTCAGCGGATTGTCAGCGCTTTGCCGATCACGAGCCCGGCGACCTCGGACGCGGCGTCTGAGGCGACCGTCTCGAGGACGTGGGAGTACGTCTCGAGCAGCATCGTGACGCTGTGGCCCAGCCGGGCGGCGACCACGGCCGGGTGTTGGTTGGCCAGCAGGGAGAGGCTGGCGTTGGTGTGCCTCAGGTCGTGAAACCGGATGACCGGGACCCCCGCTTTCCGGGCCAGCCGCTCGATTGTCTGCGACATGCTGACCGGCGAGAGGGCCGTCCCGTCCTCCCTGGTGAAGACGAGCTCAATATTGGTCCATGCTGTCTCCCAGGCCAGTCGCTCCTGAGCCTGCCGGGCGCGGTGAGCACGCAAGGCAGCCACGACCCGGGCGTCGAGGGCGAGCCGGCGGACGGATCGCTTCGTCTTCGGCGGACCGAAAACAGGTCGACCGTGTGCGGACAATCGAGTTCACCTTTTCTCAGCAGAGCGTGGGTCGCATCGCCTCGGCGCTTCACCTGTCCATCCGTGATCACACGCTCGCACTGCCCGACGACGCTGCGCTCCTCGACGAGCTGGCCAACGTCCGGCTCCGTGAGACATCGCCGGGTGTGCTCCGTATGGATCACGACCCCGATCGACACGATGACCGCGCCGTCGCTCTGGCCCTCGCCTGTCATTGGCTGCTCGAGCACGGCCAGCGCAAGGGCCCGAGGATGCACTTCAACGGCCCACACAACAACTGGGGCGCAGCGCAACCCGATGAGTCGGAACCCGGACGCCACGACCCGTTGGTCGCACCGGCATATCCGACGCGACTTGACCCGACGATTGTTCACTAACGAAAGGAGCTCGACATGAGCGACGACACACTGGGAGACCCGATTGAGGCATTCGCTGGCGAGTCATACCGCCCGCCTGCGGTGGGCGAGCGGTTCGGCGAGACGCCCGCGGTCGCGGCCCAAGTGCATGAAGGTGGCCCCGAGCCCCAGCCGGTCGGTCCCGACACCAGCCCGGCGCAAATGGGCACCAGCACGCCACCGACACACGAACCGATGAGCAGCGGCCAGCACCTCCAACCTGCCAATCCGCTCGTGTCTGGACCCGAGGGCATCTCGGCCACCCAAGCCGGCGAGCACCAGGAGGAGTTCATGAAGCAGATGGGAAGATGAGCGCGACCGCCTTCGCCACCGATTTGAGGCCGGGCCTGTGGGTGAATCACGAAGGCCGCACCGCCGAGGTCAGGTTCGTGAGTTTCGCCGACGACGCTGAGTGCATGTACGCATGGCTCGGTGACGACACCGAGGCGACCGAATTGGACCCACAGCAGGCCGTCCGCCTGACCGTCCCCCCTCGGTACCGACCGCTGCTCGATGCAATCCGAGCCGAGAACAGCGCTAGACGAATCCTTGAGCGCCGAGCACCGAAGGAGCACACATGACCGAACAACTTGCGAGCACCCGGACACCAGGGACCGCATCACCGCGCCACCCGCACGAACCACCGCCCCCTAACTCGTTGTCGGGCATGATCGAGAAGTCGAAACGCAACGCTCGGGACGATGAGCACATGGCTGCCGCGCTCCGCCATCGTGTGGAGCTTCCCAAGCCGCCACAAGGCATAGACCCCGCCGTTGCCGAGTACATGCGGCGCCTTATCGAGTTCTTCCTCGAGCAGGCCCGTCTGCCCGTCTGGACGGAGCCGCGCCCCTTCTATGTCGAGCCGGAGCCATCGCCACCGAACTACCGCCCGCTCACTGTGCCAGCGCGGTCGATGATCACTTCCGCCGCGACTGACTGCCCGGTGGATATCGCGTTCCACATTCAATCGGATGGCACGGCCCAGGCTATGGGCAGTGTCGATGAGGTGCGCGGCCAGCTCGAGCTGCTCGTTCGCTCCGAGGGCGCGCGGCCCGAGGACGTGAGCGGCATTGTCGAGGCCCGCTTGGCCCGCCTGGTAGTCGCGAGCGACATCAAGCTGAAGGACGACCCTCGACTCCTCGAGCGAATCGAGACCTCGCCCGGCTGGCCGGCCCGCTACGACCGAGCCCTACCAGAGCTGGAGCCGTTGCCCGCTGTCGCTTGTCCTGACTGTGGGAACGTCGTCATCAATCGCCGCGAGCAGCCTCGGAGCGGAGACTGCCGAGCCTGCAACCGCCACTTCGGAGTGCGCATCGAACACGACGAGTTCGGGCGTGAGGTCATCACGGTCAATAAGCCACGCACGGCAGGCACCATGCACGTCCTCTCCGATGAGGAGCGACAAGCGAGATATGGAATCTGAAGTTCTCCCGGCCGAGTCGTGTGCCCTGGGGACCTCCGGGGCCAAAGGTGGCCACCATGCGGCCGACTGCTCGTCGGTCACCTGCCCGGCCGGGGCCCCGCTCAGCGTTCGCTAACCCCGTGAACCTCTCGGCTCGTCGTCAGCGCAGTCCCGCAGAAGGGACAGAAGTCGCTGCCCTTGTTCGGCGCCCCGCAATTCCCGCACGGAGCGACGCCGTGTTGGCGCTCGACGACGTGCCAGCGCCGCACAGGAGGGCGACGAGCGACGGTGGCAGCCTGCCGGCGCTGCTTGTGCTGAGTGACGGCGCCGAGCACGATGAGCACGACGAGAAGCACCGCTAGCGGCGCTGTGATCGGCACGTAGACCTCGGCCAAAGCAACCAAGGCGCACACGCCGATGAATAGCCAAAAGACGGATGCGACGGGCCCTGAGCGTCTCCGATAGCTCACGTCGCTCTTCCCTCCCCTCGCCCTCATTATGCCCTTAGGGGGTGACAGTCTGCCCGCTGGGGCCCCCGCACTGGGGATCGACAGGGCAGCCCGCCAGGCTCACACTGACAGTGTGTCCGACTTCTTGATCGGACCGAACAACCACCGAAAGGCGGATTCGATGAAGAGACGACTGATCGCCGCTGGGGCAATTGCAGTCGGAACGCTTGGTTTCGTGCCAGCGTTCACGGGGCTAGCGAGCGCGACGCCTCCTCCTACGCCTCCTCCTACGCAACATGCGGGCTGTGTTGCGGTGCTCACCACCATGCTCGGCCCGCCTGGGTCCGACTTCGCCAGCGGTGGGATAGTCCGATTCGTGGCCACGCAGGAGTCGCCGCCTGAGTGCTTCGTCCCC
>DASXCO010000215.1 GCA_036491125.1 Acidimicrobiales bacterium
TCCCTTCGCACCATGACGGAATCCTAATGGGAAGCGGCCGACGGTGCCCTCGCGACGCGACCACCCGCCTGCGTAGCGACGATGTTGGCCGGCGCTGACAACTGGAGGTAAGACGCGAGGGTCACCACGCCGCAAACCGAACATGACCACATCGCTCTACGGCTGGACGGCACTGGTCACTGGGGCCGGACGGGGCATCGAGCGCGGCATCGCGCTGGAGCTCGCCCGGGCGGGCGTGGCGCTCGCCTTGGTTGCACGCTCCGTTGACGAGCTTGCGGCGACGAAGGATCGGATAGAAGGGCTCGGAGGCAGCGCGCTCGCCATTCGCGCAGACCTTGGTGATCTTGACGAGGTCACCAGAGTCGTGGGATTCGCGAACGGCGAGCTCGGCACAGTCGATGTGCTCGTCAACAACGCCGCGGTCGTCTGGCCCCTCGGACCGAGCGTCATGGTCGACCCCGCCGAATGGAGGGCCTCGATCACTGTCAACGTCGTCGCTGCCGCTGCGCTCAGCTTCGCCTTGATGCCCGGCATGCTCGATCGAGGTTGGGGACGTATCGTCAATGTCTCAAGCGGGGTGGCCGCGCACCCTGAGGTCATGATCGGCGGGAACGCCTATGCCTCCAGCAAGGCTGCACTGGAGGCCCATACGATCAACCTGGCTGCTGAACTAACCGGCAGCGGCGTCACCGTCAACGCGTTCCGACCCGGGTCGGTCGACACCGCCATGCAGGCCTGGATCCGAAAGCAAGACCCGGCGCGGGTCGGCGCCGAGTTACACGAGCGCTTCGACCGGTCGTACCGGGAGGGCTCGCTCATCACTCCAGATCAGTCTGCCTCGTCACTGCTGGCGCACCTGTCCAGCGCCGCCACGGGCGAGATTTGGGACGTGTCGGACTCACATCCCGCCACCGGTACTCATCCCGGGCAAGTTCCTGTTTGATCGCGGGATCCACCGCCCCAGTTCAAGCGCTCACTTTTGGCGGCGATCCGCCTATGAAAGGAAACCGAATGACACTGCTGCATCCGGGCGATACGTTCCCTAGCCTCACGGTGTTTCCAACCGGCGCAGAACCGCTACGGCTTCCCGACGCGCTCGCCAAGCATTTCGGTGTAGTCCTCTTCTACCGGGGCTCCTGGTGCCCGTACTGCAACGCCCAGCTACGGGCATTCCAGCGAGCACGAGACAGCCTCGCCGACGTGGACGCGCGAGTCGTGGCCCTGTCAGTCGACGATGAACCCACCACGAAGGCCCTGATCGACAAGCACGGGCTGGAGTTCCCGGTCGGCCACAGTGCCGACGCGCGGGCCATCGCCGAGGCGACTGGGGCTTTCGTCAACGACGACCCGACGTATCTCGAGTCCACCGGGTTCGTGCTCGATCCTGCCGGTCGGGTCGTCGTCAGTGTGTACTCCAGTGGCGCAATCGGTCGGCTCGTGCCCGACGACGTGGTCGGGCTCGTCCATTATCTCCGGGAGGACGCCGCCAGGCGGTGAGCAGGTCCGAGCAGCAGCGACGGGTAACACCAAACCGCGTCGACGAGGCAGGGGTCGTGGATCGATCCTTCCTCCTCCGCCTAGCAAAGGAAGGACCAGGGCTGCGTCCATTGCGTCCACCCAGTCCACTGAGGTGGCTGGAGTCAGCGATTTCGCTCAGGCAGTCCATTGCGTCCACGCATTTAGTAGACCGGTCTACTGACGGCGCCCCTTGGGGAGCACGAGGCCGCATTCGACCACGCGGTTCACAGCGCCATGACGCAGAAGTCCGCTCAGCCGAACGCCCCGATCGACGGCCGAGCCGTCGCTACAATTCTCCTGGAGCCGACCATGAGCTACGAGCCGACCTGGGAGTCCGTGGCCACTCATCCGGTCCCGGGCTGGTTCGAGGGGGCCAAGCTCGGGGTCTTTCTTCACTGGGGCCTCTACTCGGTTCCGGGCTGGGCTCCCCGGGTGCCCGACATTCAGACGATTCTTCGCGATCACGGCCCTCGTTGGCTGTTGCGGAACAATCCGTACGCCGAGTGGTATGCCAACACGGTACAGCTCGAGGGAAGCCCGACGCAGCGCCACCACGCCGAGACGTACGGCTGTGCCACCCCGTATGACGCTTTCGTCGACCCATTCGACCTCGCCTCGTCCGGCGCCGACCTTGCAAGTCTGGCCGACTTGTGTCGCCGCGCCGGAGCCAGGTACGTGGTGCTCACCACCAAGCACCACGAAGGCTTCTGTCTCTGGCCGACGTCTATCCCCCATCCCCTGAAGGACGCCTACCACGCCAAGCGCGACCTCGTGGGAGAACTCACCGAGGCCGTGCGCTCCCAGGGAATGCGCATGGGGCTCTACTACTCGGGTGGCTACGACTGGCCGTTCAACGGGGCAGTGCTTCGCGGCGCTGCCGATGCCATCCTGGCGGCGCCCGGGGGCAGGACGTATGCCCGGTATGCCGATGCCCACGTGCGGGAGCTGATCGACCGGTATCACCCGTCGGTGCTCTGGAACGACATCGGCTGGCCCGCTGAAGGGGATCTCCCTGGCCTCTTCGCGTTCTATTACAACGCCGTGGCCGAAGGCGTGGTGAACGACCGTTGGACCCAGTCCACACTCCCACGAGGAGCGTTGTGGGACGGTCTGGTGGGGATGGCTGCCGGCCTCATCGAGCGTCTCTGGTGGCTGATTCCCGAGAGGCGCAAGCAGTTGACCTTCCGTGGTGCCAGGCACTCCGACTTCTCGACCCCGGAGTACGAGAGGTACCCCTCGATAGTCGACAGGAAGTGGGAATCGACGCGTGGCCTGGGGCACAGCTTCGGTGCCAACCGCAACGAGGATCCCGCTGATCTCCTCTCGACCACAGAATTGGTCCGGTCGTTCGTTGACATAGTCAGCAAGAATGGCAATCTCTTGATCGGCGTCGGTCCAACAGCCAACGGCTCCGTGCCTGAATGGCAACAAGCTCCGCTCCTCGGCCTTGGACGATGGCTCCACGTGAATGGTGAGGCAATCTTCGACAGCCACCCCTGGGAGACGTCCTCGACAACGACGTCAGAGGGCACAGAGGTGCGGTTTACGATGGGCCGCGATGCCGTTTACGCAGTACTGCTCGACACGCCCAGCCTCGCCGAGTTCGGGCTCCGCGGCGTCGACGCTTCGGGGGTGCGCGATGTCAGGCTTCTAGGTATTAGCGGGGGTGTCGACTGGAGCGTGAAAAGCGGCGCCTTGACGGTGACCCTCGCCGAGCGGCTGCCGGTCGACACGGCGCGAACGCTGCGCCTGTTCCCGTCCTCAGCAGTTAGGTTCTTCGGCTGAGGGGGTCTGAGACTCGTCTAGCGCAGTGATCTGACCTTCTCGCTTGCGATTCGGGCAGCCAGGCGTCCTGAATGCCATTGCTACTCCCACGGCGGATTGCGACCTTCAACGGTCGCGGGCCTTTGTTGGGTGTTGGGAGAAGTCGGTCGCCCGGAAGCACCCATGGATGTGGTCGTTGACCACGCCGACGTTCTGCATGAAGGCATACACACTTGTGGGCCCTACGAAACGGTACCCCTGAGACTTCAACTGCTTGGCGAACGCATCGGCCTTCGGCGTTGACTTGGGGATGTCGGCGACGGATAGCGGCGCACGCTTGCGGGTGGTCTCGTAGGACTTCGCGAGCGCTACAAGGCTGGGCGACGCGGACCTCATCGCACGGGCGTTGTCGACAGTGGCCTGGATCTTGCCACGGTTACGGATGATCGACGAGTCCTGGAGCAGGCGGTCGACATCCCGACCCGTCATCGCCGCGACCTTCGCAATGTCGAAACCGTGGAAGGCCCTCCGGAATGCGTCCCGCTTGCCGAACACGATCGAAAAGCTGAGCCCGACCTCGAACACACCCAAGGTAAGTGCCTCGAACATCTCCGACTCGTCGTTGGTGCGCGTACCCCAGACCTCATCGTGGTAGCGGCCGAACGCGGTATCGCCAGCTCCGGCCCAGACACAGCGGGGCTTCCCGTCGTGACCGGCGACCACGTCGCTGGCTCGGGAGATGACCCCGTCGTCAGCTGTCGCCATCGGAAAGGAAGGCCTCGACGTCGGCTGCAAACTCGCGGTGGTGCTGGAAGAGGAACCCGTGCGCCGAATCGGGGTACATCTTCACCCGGGCCTGTGGAATCAGTCCCGCGACCAGGTAGGAGTAATGCGGAGGGATCATCGGGTCACTGTCGCCGTTGGCCACGAACACTGGGATCCCGATGGCGCTCAGCCTCTGCAGCAACGCGTGGTTGGGGATCCCCCACGTACAGACGGCGTCGTACTGCGCCTGCCGCGTTTGCCAGGTCGTGGGCTGGTCCCGGTCCTCTGTTCTGGCGAACAAGCGCTGCAGGGCCTGCCCGCCAGCCTGCCGGCTCGAATCCGACCGGGCATAAAACACGTCGAGCACCCCATCGGAGCTCACCTCAGGAGCGCCCACGGCGCCGATGACCTCGGGCGCCCAACCGTGCATTCCCGCTGCACCCTTTGGCGCCGACGATGCCAGGATCAGTTTGCGTACCAGTGCCGGCCTGACCAGTGCGATCTCCTGGGCCACGAAGCTCCCGATCGAGAACCCAAGGAGGTCGACCTGGTCGAACTCCATGGCGCTCAGGAAGTCGATGGCACCGCGGGCCATCTCCTCCACCGAGCTCGGTGTCGTCCCGTTCGTTCCACCTACTCCCACATTGTCGAAGGTCACTACGTCGCGGCTGGCCGCCAAGTCGTCGATGACGGCGGGATCCCAGTTGTCGAGGTTGCCCCGGAAGTGCTGGAGGAGGACCAGGGGCATCGCTCTCTCCGAGGGCTCCCCGAACCGTCTATAGGCGAACCGGACCCCGGCCGCGGAGTCCACCGACCGGTTGGGGGCCGTGGTGGCGGAGACCGCAGCAGTGGTCGTGCTCATCGTCGTTCCTCCCGTTCGCTGCCTCGATCAGGCGACATGACGCCCGGTAGTAACGATAGGGCGAGCCCCTACCGCAGGGCATCTAGCGAATGACCAGTCTGGAGATAGGGTCCCCGGCCCGACGTTGACGGCATTGGGCCGTCTCGGAGGGCTCAATGCGGACAACCACGGCAAATATCCCAGTGTGTGATCTGCTGCCCGCAGGGACACGCCACTAGGCCGACAAGACGTCCGGGCCGACGACCGTGTGGAGTTGACTGCGCGAGGTGAGCCCCAGCTTCGTGAACATCCGATTGAGGTGATAGCCGACCGTCTTGGACGAGATGTAGAGCTGTTCGCCGATGTCGCGGTTGGATAGTCCCTCGGCCGCCATTCGAGCGATCTGCAGTTCTTGCGGTGTGAGCTGATCCCAGGGTTGGGGGCTTCGCTGGCCGCTCGTCTCGCCAGATGCCCGCAACTCCTGGCGAGCCGTATTCGCCAAGGCGGGGAAGGCAAGCGCATCAAAGCCATCCCGGGCGGTCCGGAGAGGTGTCCGAGACTCTGCCACACGCCGCTGACGCCGAAGCCATCTGCCGTACCACAGCAGCATGCGGCCCCGATAGCAGGGCCAATTGGCCAGGTCGCGTTCGATTGCCGTCTGGTAGAGGGACTCCGCCTCGCTGTCGTCGGCGACCATCGGCCGGGCGTAGCCGGCCATTGCGAGCAACAAGGAGCCGGACGTCGTCGCAACCAGCGAGTTCAGCTGATCCAGGTACGCCATGGCGCTCTCCGTCTGGCCGCTGTGGGCCGCCGCTTCGACAAGATCGGAGAGCCCCCAGGCGCCCACGAACAGGTTGTACGAGGGGTCAGCCGGGTCGAGAGTCCGCCGATGGTGCTCGAGGCCTTCGGAGTAGTGCTGATGGGCAACAGCTCCGCGACCTCGGACGAACTCCGCCAGGGCGAGCATCGGGGTCGCACCCAAGGGGACCAGCAGCGCCTCCGCCTCACATACCAGTGCTTCGGCAGCCTCGAAGTCGCCACGCTCGGCGGCGATCGTGGCTCGAGCGAGCTGCCCAAGGGCGGCCCAGCGCACCTGCCCGGTCTCCCGGGCCAGGCGTGAGGCCTCGCCAGCGGCAGCCACAGCGAGCGGCTCCCTGGCCAGATGGACGGCAGCCCATGCCTGGGAGACGAGGGTCTGGACGAGCAGGCCGATACGACCCTGCGCCCGGAGACCGTCCGCGGCCGCATCGAGGAAACCGAGCGATAGGTCGTAGGCCCAGACCGCGCTGGCAGCCGATCCGAGGAGGTACTGCTCGGCGGCGTCTCGGGCGTCGGGGGTCATTCGTGAGATCCGCTCGATCACCAGCGCCCCGTGCCCCACCGGGTCAGCGTGGGCGAGGACCGCAAGGAGAGCTGGGTCGTCCTCGTCCACTCCAATGCGTTCGGCACCAGCGACGACCGCGGCTCGTGTCTCCTGATCGGGGTTGCCCCACCAGCATCGAAAGGCCACGGTGACGAGGAGTCTCATGGCGAGCTCCGCGCGCCCATCGAGCCTCATCAGGTCAGCGATGTCGAGACAGGAGCCGAGCATCGAAGTTCCGGACCATCGGGCCTCGTCGTAGGTCTCTCGCAACCAAGACAGCCGCATTCGCTGCTCTGCCGCCAGATCGAGAGACCCGGCGAATTTCAGGAGTCGAAGTCCAAGCTGGAGCCGCCCCAGCTCGAATGCCATCTCAGCCGCCACGAGCAGGCGCTCACCCCGTTGCGAGGGGCCTTGGCTCAGCTCAGCGGCGCGTTCTTGGGCCGCGATCGCCACGGCAACGGCCCCGCGGCGGCGTGCCCGTGAGGCGGCCTCGTCGAGCTCTGACGCTACCTGCTCGTCGGGTCCGAGGGTCGCTGCCGCCCGGTGCCAGATCGACCGGTCGGGCTGGCCACCGAGAACCTGCGACAGGGCGGCATGCGCCGCCTGACGCTGCGGCAGACTCGCCGCTTGATAGGTCGCAGAACGCACGAGAGGGTGGCGAAAGCGCAATCCTGTCCCGTCTGTTTCGACGAGCTCGGCTTGGATGGCCGGCACAACGACCCCAGACGTCATCTCCATCTTCTCGATGATGGAGGCAGCTCGCAGCAACTCTCGGAGGCTGCTCCCGTCGTCGGCGGCGGCGACCAGCAGCAGCGAGCGGGTAGTCGCCGGTAGCTGGGACTCCTGCAGGGCGAACGCTCGTTCCAGACGAGCCGTCAATGGCAGCCTCGAAGGAGGCAGTTCGTATCCGCCGAGCAGCTCTGAGCCAAGGGTCTTCGGCAGCTCGAGCAAGGCGAGCGGATTGCCGACTGCCTCTTCGACAAGCCGAGCTCGGAGCAGGGGCTCGAGGCCAAGGACTTGGGCATCCAGAAGTGCCATGGCGGCCGTGTCGTCGAGTCCCAACAGCTCCAACTCGGGAAGCCCCGCGTCGACGAAGGGGCTCATCGGTCCGTCACGTAGCGCGATCAGCATCACGGCCGGATCGGCCTCGAGCCGACGCGCAACGAGGGCAAGGATCTCGCTGCTGCTGTGATCGACCCACTGAGCGTCCTCGATAACGACCAGGACGGGTGAGCTGTCAGCACGGCTGCTGATCAATTCGAGCGCGGCGAGGGCAATCAAGAACAGCTCAGGCGCGGCGTCATCAGAGATGCCGAAAGCCCCCAGCAAGGCGTCGCGCTGCCGAGACGGCAGCGCCTCGCATAGGTGAAGTATCGGCTGCAGGAGTTGGTGCAGTCCCGAGAACGGGAGGCGGGTTTCTGACTGGACACCGACTACTGACAGCACCTCGAAGCCGTCGTCGCTCGCTCGGGCGATGGCCCCTCTCAGCAAAGCGGTCTTCCCGATCCCAGCCACCCCTCGCACCATGAGGGCACCGCCGGCTCCTTTGCCAGGGCGGTCAAGGAGGTCGATGAGCAAGCCCTGCTCGCGCTCCCGTCCGAACAAACGGTCAGACTGCGGCACGTCGCCCGACAGATCTCCTGCCGTACTCCGCTTTGCGCCTTTTGCCATCATCTTCACCCCCCGATACGCCAACGCTAGGTCGATGGGCCCCCCGCGGCAACACCCGGTGGCAAGACTGGTCATTCGCTAGATGCGTGGTCCTGGCAACTGGCCGTACCGTCGGCTACCGAGCGCTATCGCACCGGCCCAGCATCGAGAGGAGGGCGAACGAGCGTGACCACGACCGCGGATGCGATCTCGGCCACCACCACCCCCAACCGGTCGGTGGACTCCGCTGTCGGGGTGCGGTTCGCCTACAGACGCTTCGGGGAGCCCTCGGAGGGAGTGATGCCCCTGGTCCTCCTCCAGCACCTCCGGGGCAACCTCGACAACTGGGACCCGCTGCTTGTCGATTCCCTGGCCTCGCGGCGAGAGGTCATCCTCTTCGACAACGCAGGGGTGGGACTCTCGGGCGGTACGACCCCTTGCACCGTCACCGAGATGGCCCGAGACGCCATCAGCTTTCTCGACGCCCTCGGCCTGGGGGGCGTGGACCTGCTGGGATACTCGATCGGCGGGATGGTCGCCCAGGAGCTCACGCTGCTGCGGCCCCAGCAGGTCCGACGCCTCGTGGTGGCCGCTACGGGCCCTCGCGGGGGCGGAACCTACCCTCCGGGCGGCCCCTTCGACATTGCCGCTCCGGTCAACGCTCGCGAGGAGGGCGCCGAAAGATACCTCAGCATCTTTTCGCTCACCGAGTCGAGCCGCAGGAGGGGGATGGACTACCTCTCCAGACTGCAGGATCGCACCGAGGACCGCGATCTACCCGTAGGCCACCAAGCCCAGACGGCCCAGTACGACGCTCTCGTGGACTGGTGCATCCCCGAGCCGTGCAAGCTGGCCCGCCTGACCGGCATCCGGCAGCGGACGCTCGTCACCAGCGGCGACAACGACACCATCATCCCGACCGAGAACGCCCACATCCTCGGTACCCACCTGCCCAACGCCCGGGTCCGCATCTTCGACGACGCCGGACACGGCTTCGTGTTCCAGTGGCCGGTCGAGTTCGCCCAGCTCGTCCAGGACTTCCTCATCAGAGCGTGAATCGGCCCGAGCTGGCCCAGAACCACGACCCTCACCTACCGACCAACCAAGGAGGAAGAGAGAAATGACCAACCTGCCCAACATCGTCCTCGTGCATGGCGCGTGGGCCGATGGCTCCTCTTGGAGCGATGTCATCCAGCACCTCCAGGCCGAGGGGTGCAACGTCACAGCGCCCCAGTTTCCGATGACCGCTCTGGCGGATGACGTCGCCAGGCTGCGCGAGGTGCTGGCCCTCCAGAACGGCCCGACCGTCGTCGCCGGTCACTCCTACGGCGGCCAGATCATGACCGCCCTCGGCACGGACGCCCCGAGCGTCGTCGGTCTGGTGTACGTCGCCGCCTTCGGAATTGACGAGGGGGAATCGCTCGGCGCGCTGCTGTCGCAGGGCCCTCCCACCCCGGCACTGGTACACCTCTTCACCGACGAGCGGGGCTTCGCCTGGCTGACCGAGGACGACTTCGTGAAGCACTTCGCGGGCGACGTCGACCCGGTGAAGGCAAAGGCGATGTACGCCGTTCAGCAGCCCCTGACCACGTCGGCCTTCAACGATGTCATGAGTGTCCCGGCCTGGAAGTCGCTGCCCTCCTGGTACCTGGTCGCCACGCAGGACGAGGCGATCCCGCCCGACGCTGAGCGCATGTTCGCGAGCCGCATGGGCGCCACCACCATCGAAGTCCCCTCCAGCCACGTGGCGATGGTCTCGCACCCAGACGAGGTGACCCAGCTCATCAAGACGGCGGCGGAAGTCTGCGCCGCGCCGGCAGCATGATCGGTCGCCGGTTGCTTCCAGTCACAACCGACCGTGGAGCGAGCCCGGGGTTGATCTGATTGGTGATGTCCTGGAAGCTGCCGCCCGCCCCACCGCCTCCTCCGGCGACCACCACGGCGGAGCCGAGCGACGCCTTGCAGCGCACCCGCGAGGGCGGCATGGTTCGAGGCATCCACGTCTTTACCCAGGAGTTGGCCTGACCCCCAGCTGCGGTGAGCAGCGCGGACCCAGCTGATGGCCCAGCGCAGCGACCTCGCGGCGCATCAGCAGCGCGGCGAGAGCGTGGCCTTGGGATCGTGTCAGCCAACGGACCCTGGAAGCCGCTCCTTCAATCCGAAGTTTACAGACCTCGATCCGAGGCAACACGGATCGGATGTTCGGCCACGGTCTCCCAGAGGGATCGGCGGCTCCGACGGACCCCGCCTTGATAACCGTCCGCCGAACCCCAGGCTGGTGGACAGGCCCTTTAGAGGACACCGCTGTGCGAGACCTATCCTCCTCGAGAGGCAACTAGAGGCCATACTCACCGGGGTAGGTTCACTCAAGAACCGACCCCTCCACCGGCTGAATCGAGTGAGGCGGATGGCAGAGGCTCTCGATCCCGAAGGGATGCTCCGTACGATCGCCAGGTTCCCTCCGGTCGCGCGAGTCCTGATGGCGACGGTGGGGACGCTCCAGGGCACATTGTCCGCCTACTTCGCCACGCCGGTGTTGATCCGCGTTATCGACCAGCACCGCGGCGATGCTGGTCATTACGAGCGTCATACCGACCTGTACCGCAAGGACACCGGACAGGTCGTGTGTCGAGCGTCGGCGACCCTGGAGGTGGACCGCAAAGACCTCAGGGAGCTCATCGATGCGCGCATCCACGGCCTCGGCCAGATCCTCACCGTCCTGGACATTGCAGCGGCCTTCGAACTGGAGGACGTCGGGAACGACCGTGTCCTGTGGCGGCGCTACCGCTTGTCGGGCGAAGGGTTCTTGTTCGTCATCAGCGAGCACTTTGCCCCAGAAGCCTTCTCAGTGCTCTCGCCGTAGCCCGGGTTCGAGGCGCCAGCGCCTGTGGTCCGCTGACGCCTCGAACCACCTGATGATCGGCAAGGTGGAGACGCCCACTAGTCACCGCAGGCGTGTTATGAGTAGATCCTTGTCGGCGGTGTAGCGACGGTGGGGGGGATGTCTTTGCCATGCGGCGAGCTGATACCGCGCGTTTCAGCTGGTTGGAGGCGCAGGGAGGACGGGCCTATGGGGGCGTGGCCACTACCCGGAGTGGTCCCCCAGAGGGGAGGACCGAAGGACGGCCACGAGTCCTTCACATACGATCTGACACTCAAGATGACAACCTGCCATCGGTCCAACTGGCGGGGCTAGGGGCTCACTCTCAGCATCGAAACGCGCGACAGGACGGCGGGACTCTGTAAAGTCCCGCCGTCCACATCGAACTAGATCTTGCGCTGGTGCTGTGATCGGTTAGGGGCAGGGCTCGATGGACACCGGGGGTGAAGACAGGCCGTTGACGGTGACGGTGATGTGCGTGGTGTTGCCCTGCTTGGCGTAGCTGAATGCGACTGCGGTGACGTTCCCGCTGGCGTCGGTGGGGGGCAGAGGCCCGAAGTTCTGGAACCCGGGGAGGGACTCGACGGTGAACGTGCCCGAGTAGGCAGTGAACGGAGCGAAGTGGCTGAGGGTGACGTTCGCGTTGCAGAAGTTGATGTCAGTGCTCGCGGTGAACCTCAGTGAAACCGACGGTTGTCGTTGGATGGCTTCCAGTGTGCCACCGTGAGCGGCATAGCTGACGCAGTCGTCGACGTTGCTGAACAGGGTGCCGTCGGTGCCCTGGAGGTTGGCATAGCCGCCCTTCTGGCAGGCATGGGCGGCTGCGCTGTTGCCTGCCGGAGCAGCTGAAGCGGTCCCGGCTATGGCTAGGACCGGGAGTGCGGCGGCGGCGGTCAGCGCGCCCACAGCGCCCCACTTGCGTAGAGTCTTCATGGCAGATTTGTCGCCTTTCGGTAGTCCGGATGCTAGGACGGCCCGAATCGAGAGCCCTCCCCCGTGGAAGACAAGTCATCACACGATTCTTTCGCCCGCCTAGCCGATCTGGACATAAGCAGGGAAAGACACAGCAGGCGCGCTGGCTCGTTCTCTGACTACAGCCAAGTAGGTCACGCCCACACGCATGCACGGATGCCGAGAAGCGACTTCCACCCCTATGGACCAATCGCCGCGTCCGCCAGAGGGGGCAGTACGTGAACCGTAGCACCCAGTGGGCAGGAGACATCGGCCTGTGAGGGTGGATCTATGACCGCTCCAGGCTGGGATCAGACATTTAGCCCAAGCAAGGTTGCCCACCCGGCTTGCGCCAGCTCACGAAAAACGCGCCTACTCGACCCGGCGAAGCCCCTGGCCAGACAGCGAGTCCATCTCCGCCCCGGCCAGCTCATTCGAGCAGTTCGGTACCGACCCGACCGCGTTCTCATGAGCGCCACGGACGTGGTCAAAGCGACGCCGCCCGGCGGTGGCGCTACCCTGTCGCCCTCCTCATTCCGACGAGCGACAGCAGCCGACACTCATACGCGGCCCGCAACGCCATGGCGTTAAGGCGACCCAAGCTCCTCTGGATGAACCGAACTAATCAGGCGATTGAGCTCAACCGACATGCGGCGCCAGCAAAAATGAAACGGACCCGTCATTTCGCGAGGGCAACCCGACAGATTGTTGGCCTCGTAGGGTCCGAGACCTCGCAAGGAGAGAAAGGCAAATGTCATGACGGGAGGAAGTCAAAATGGTCCGGTGCTGTTCTGCTTCGACGGTTCTGACGGATCGCGAGAAGCCATGAGAGCCGCGGCGGATCTGATCAACCGACCGGCCGACGTTGTTGTGCTCACGGTTTGGGAGACTGTCGCAACGCGCTTGGCTCTTGCCGGCGCCTTCGCGGTGGGCAATACGACGGGAGCAGACCTGGACGCCGAGGAAGAGTCGTATGCAAGGTCAGTGGCGGAAGAGGGAGCGCTCCGGGGGAGGGAGCACGGACACGAGGCCTCACCGATGATCGTTGAGTCCTTCGAAGGGATTCCCAGGGCCATCTTGGAGACAGCGGACCACGTCTCAGCACGCCTGATCGTATGCGGCCAACGGGGTCGGGGCGTTCTACGTAGCACTCTGCTTGGCAGCGTCTCTCACACTCTGGCGTCGCATACCCGACGCCCGATCCTCATTGCTCCGGAACGCCCCGCAGTCGACGATTGAGAATCGCTTCTGACCAAGAGCGGAG
>DASXCO010000216.1 GCA_036491125.1 Acidimicrobiales bacterium
AGGGTGTTGGCGACGGACTCGGTCACAGCACGACTGCAGTGATGGAAGGTGAGGGGTCCGCGAGGCGTTCGATAGCCACACTCGGGCCACCGACACGGCTCGTTAGCAATAGGAGGGCCGTCGACCTATCTCAGGGTGCCCGCCGCGGCGAAACCCCAGGTCACGGCCGTGGGCGAGGGGGGACTTGAACCCCCACATCCTTTCGGACACAGGAACCTGAATCCTGCGCGTCTGCCAATTCCGCCACTCGCCCGGAGTGAAGCGTCGGACACCTTAGCCGACCCTCCGACCAGGAAGGATGGCCCGGACTCGGTACCATGGACCGACAATCCGCGTGGCCTCGGGCACAGAGGCCCCTCTTCCCGAACCCAGGACCAAGGGTGGGTAGGCTGGCTCGAGCATGGGACTGCAGCAGTTTGAGCAGCGACTCGAACGCTTCGTCGAGGGAGCGTTCGCAAAGGCGTTCCGTAGCGGCTTGCAGCCGGTGGAGATCGCGCGCCGCCTGACCCGCGAGATGGACCTTCACCGGACCGTCGGCCCCCGCGGCGTCATCGCCCCCAACGTGTTCGAGGTGGCCCTGTCGCCGGGCGACATCGAGCGCTTCGAGTCCTTTGCCGACGCCTTGGTGAGCGAGCTCGCTGACGCCGCGCGTGATCACGCCCGCACCGAGCGCTACGACTTCCTGGGTCCCGTGGAGGTGAGCCTGAAGCCGGATCAGGCCGTCAACCCGGGCTCCTGCCTCGTCAACAGCGAGGTCAAGGGCGGCCCGGGCGGCGGCCCCGCCGCCGGCCTGGTCCTCCCCGACGGCCGCCGCGTGACAATGGACGAGGGTCCCCTCGTCATCGGGCGGCTGCCCGAGTGCAGCGTGGTGTTGGATGACGCCAACGTCAGTCGGCGTCACGCCGAGCTGCGCCGCGACGGCCCGGACGTGGTCGTGGTTGACCTCGGATCGACGAACGGGACCCGCGTCAACGGCGCCCAGGTGCGCACCCAGCGGCTCAACGACGGTGACGAGATCACGATCGGCAGGTCGAGCCTTCGATTCGAGGTCCGGTGATGGGCTCGCGCCCACCCGCCCGGGTGAGGCCCTTGATCCCTGCCCCGTCGGTCAGGGGGCGTCGCCACCCCCGGCCCGACCCGACCCTGAGGGACGGCTGTCGCACCGGTGTCTGACTCGCTCCTCACGATCCTCAAGTTCTTCCTGATCGCCCTGCTCTGGCTCTTCTTCCTGCGGGTCCTCCGAGCGGTGTGGTCCGAGCTGAAACGGCCGCCGGTGGTGACCGTCGTCGACGAGCCCCAACGGCGACGAGGCCGCCGCAGGGAGGCTGCGCCTTCGCAGCCTCCCGGTCCCCCGACCGGGGCGATGCCAGTCGACGGCCGAAGTGGGAACGGGCGGGTCATGCGGCTCAGGGTGCTGGAACCCGTTGAACGGCGGGGCCGGACCTTCGATCTGGGAGACGAGGTGACGCTCGGTCGAGCTTCCGGCTGCGGGGTACCCCTGGACGACGCCTTCACGTCCCAGCTGCACGCCCGACTGTTCCGTCGCAACGGCGAGACGTGGATCGAGGACCTCGGCTCGACCAACGGGACCTTCGTCAACGCCAAGAAGCTCGGCTCGCCCGTGCTCCTCCACCTCGGTGACCGGCTCCAGGTGGGACGGACCGTCCTGGAGGTCGGTCCGTGATCCGGATTCGCTCCAGCTCGGCCACTGACGTCGGACTCGTACGCACGACGAACCAGGACCGAGCCCTGGAGGGCGACGGGCTCTTCGCCGTCGCCGACGGAATGGGCGGCCACGTCGGCGGGGAGACGGCGGCCCAGACTGCGATCGACGCCTTCCGCACGACCTTCGCCGGTCACCCGTCAGCCGACGGCCTCGCCGACGCCGTGCGTCAGGCCAACTACGCCGTGTGGGAGGCCTCTCGGGCGGAAACCGCTCTGCGAGGCATGGGGACGACACTCACGGCCCTGGCGCTCGTGACGGTCGACGGCACCGACGACCTGACCATCGTCAACGTGGGGGACTCCCGCGCCTATCTCTATCAACAGGGTGAGCTCAGCCAGCTGACCGCTGATCACAGCCTGGTGGAGGAGATGGTGCGCAGTGGCGAGCTCACCGCCGAGGAGGCCTCGGTGCACCCCCAGCGCCACATCCTCACCCGCGCCCTTGGGATCGAGCCCGACGTGGAGGTTGACGTCTGGCACGTGCCGCCCCATGTCGGCGACCGAATCCTGCTGTGCAGCGACGGGCTCATCAACGAGCTGGGCGACGACGAGATCGCCTCGGTCCTCGGCCAGCATCCCGATCCCGATGATGCGGCGCATGCCCTCGTCCAGCAGGCGCGCGACGCCGGTGGTAGCGACAACATCACTGTCGTGGTCGTCGACATCGTCGACGACGGCGACGGTCGGGGCCCAGCCGGCGATCTGGTGGCCAGCGCCGTCGGCGCCACGGCGGTCCAGCAGGCGATCGAAGGTGACCGGGTAGGAGCCGACGGCGCCGCGTTGACGGCGGCTCGCGGCCCGGAGCCGGGCGGGGCTTCGAGCGGGCCAGGCGCCGCCGATGACCCCAACCCCACCCCGACCCACGAGTCGTATGTGGCGGTCCCCGGGCCGGTCGGCACCACGACTGCAGCACCCGAGGCACCACCAGCAAGGGTGAGGGTCCGCGGCCGGTCGCCCCGTGTCACGCTCAGGGTCGTGGCCTTCTTCGCCGTGTTGCTCATGATCCTGGGGGGGATCAGCGCTGCCGTCTGGTGGTTCGGCGAGCGCTCCTACTTCGTGGGCCTCCAGGGGAACCAGGTGGCCATCTTCAAGGGCCGCCCGGGCGGGCTGCTGTGGATCCAGCCCTCGCTCAGCCAGCGGACCAACCTCACCACCTGCACGATCCCCGGCGCAGCCCCGGGGTCGACGGTCCTCCCCTCCCGGGTCGCCGATCTGAAGGCCGGCAAGGAGGAGCCCAGCCTCGGGGCCTCCCAGCAGTACGTGGCCAACCTGACCCAGGAGGCCAAGTCGCTCCCGGCAGGAGCTCCTTGCGGTCCGGCGCCCCCACCGACGACCGCGCCCGCTCCGCCGGCCGCGGCGCCGACGCCGTGACTCCGGTCCGGGTCGGGGGCCACAGCGCGGAGCCGGATCCCTGATGGACCGTCAGATCAGGCTCCTGGGACTGGGCCTCGTGGTGCTGTTCGTCGTGCTGTTCCTACAGCTGAACAACCTCCAGGTCCTCCAGGCATCCAAGCTGTCCAACGCCTCGGGCAACATCCGAAAGGTGCTGGACGACTTCAGCCGCGCCCGCGGGGTCATCCAGACCTCCGACGGCGTGGTCGTGGCCAAGTCCACTCCCACCAACGACATCTACAAGTTCCAGCGCCAGTACCCCGAAGGCCCGCTGTTCGCCCAGATCACCGGGTATTTCTCGTTCGTCTACGGATCGAGCGGGGTAGAGAGGACCTACTCGTCGCAGCTTGCCGGACGCACATTGCCGCTCCAGCACCTGAGCGACCTGCTGACGACGAGGAGCAACACCGACGACGTCACCCTCACCATCTCGAACCAGCTGCAGCAGGTGGTGGCCAACGCCCTCGGCCCGCGGTCCGGATCGGTCGTTGTCCTGAACCCGACCAACGGCTCGGTGCTCGCCATGTACAGCAACCCCACCTTCGACCCGAACCCGCTCTCGTCCCATAACCAGAACGTCCAGCGAAATGCCTGGAACCTCTACCAGCTGGACCCGACCCAGCCGATGCTTCCCCGGGCCTACCGGCGGGGCTACGCCCCCGGGTCGACCTTCAAGGTCGTGACGTCCTCAGCCGCCTTGGACCGCGACCCGTTGCTCGCCACCAAGGACTATCCGCAGGAGAGCTCGATCCCCCTGCCGCAGACGAACCAGACCCTGTCCAATTTCGGGCACGAGACCTGCGGAGGAACCCTGCCTGACCTCCTCAAGTTCTCCTGCGACACGGGGTTTGGGCAGATGGGTCTCGATCTCGGCCCGGACAACCTCTCAGCGGAGGCGATGGCATTCGGCTTCGACAAGGTCCCGCCCCTCGACCTGCCGGCGGTCGCCACCTCCACCTTCCCACCCGCTTCGGCCTTCGCCCAGAACAAGCCGGGGCTGGCCTACTCCGCCATCGGTCAGCAGGACGTCACCGCCACCGCCCTCCAGATGGGTCTGGTCGCCTCGGGTATCGCCAACGGCGGGGTGATCAACGCGCCCCACGTGATGAGCGAGATCCGTGACAACCAGGGACGCCAGGTGCAGTCGTTCGGGACGAAACCGTGGCAGCAGGCGACCTCGCAGGCCACCGCGGGCACGGTGCGCGACGACATGGTCGGCGTGGTCAACGGCGGCACGGCCACCGCCGTCGCCCTGCCGAACGTGCAGGTGGCGGCCAAGACCGGGACCGCCCAGACCAGCACCGGAGCCGGCAACAACAACTGGCTCATCGGCTTCGCCCCGGCCGACAACCCCCAGGTCGCCGTGGCCGTGGTCGTGCCGGCCCAGACGGGGTTGGGCTCGGACACCACCGGTGCCCAGATCGCCGGGCCCATCTTCAAGACCGTGCTCCAGGCCGCGCTGGCATTGCCGCAGGGCGGTGGGACCGCTCCATGACCTCGCAGTCGCCGCCGATCTACAGCGAGCGCTACGAGCTCGTCCGCCGCATCGCGCGGGGCGGGATGGCCGAGGTCTTCCTGGCCCACGACCTGTTGCTCGACCGACCGGTAGCCCTCAAGGTGCTCTTCCCCGAGCTGTCGGTGGACCCGTCGTTCGTGGAGCGCTTTCGCCGGGAGGCCCAGGCGGCCGCCAACCTGAGCCACCCCAACATCGTGTCGGTCTTCGACTGGGGGGAAGCCGACAGCACGTATTACATCGTGATGGAGTACGTGGACGGTCGGCCGCTGTCCAGCATCATCTACGACGAAGGTCGGCTGTCGGTCGGCCGGGCCGCCGCCATCGGTGCCGAGGTCGCCGGCGCCCTCGCCTTCGCCCATCGCCACGGCGTCGTCCACCGGGACGTGAAGCCGGGGAACGTCCTCATCGCCGACGACGGTCAGGTGAAGGTGGCCGACTTCGGCATCGCCAGGGCCGCCAACACAGAGGGCGACCTCACCCAGACCGGCGCCGTGATGGGTACGGCGACGTACTTCTCCCCCGAGCAGGCCCAGGGCCACAACGTCGACGCCCGCAGCGACGTCTACTCCCTCGGGGTCGTGCTGTACGAGATGGTCACCGGGCGTCCCCCGTTCGTCGGCGACAACCCGCTGGCCGTCGCCTACAAGCACGTGCGCGAGATGCCCCCGCTGCCGCGCCAGTTCGACCCTTCGATCCCCCCCGCCTTCGACGCCATCGTGTTCCAGGCCATGGCCAAGATGCCCCAGGACCGGTACTCGAGCGCCGACGAGTTGCGCGCCGACCTCCTCCGGTTCCAGCAAGGTCAGACCGTCATGGCCTTTCCCCCGACGATGGCCGTGACCCGTTTCCAGGACACCACCATGGCGGGACCGCCAACCGGTCGCACCACCGCCATCTCGCCGACGGCGATCCCGCCACAGGCCCAGCGCAGACGACGCCGACGCGGCTACCTGGCCGTGCTGGCCCTGCTGCTGGCGGCACTGGGCGTCATCCTCTACTTCCTGCTGCGATCCACCGGAGCGTCAGCCAGCTTCGCCGTCCCGAACGTCGTCCTCCAGCCCGTGGGAACGGCGACCCAGACGCTGCAGAACGACGGGCTCAAGGTGGCCACCCAGGACGTCCCGTCGGCCTTTGGCCAGGGGCCGGGCACGGTCCTAACCCAGTCACCGAAACCTCCGAGCCAGGTGTCGAAGGGCAACACGGTGACGCTCACGGTCGTGGCGACTCCCGCCCAGGCGACCGTGCCCGACGTGACCGGCGAGGACGTCGGAACGGCGACCAACACCCTGCAGCAAGCGGGCTTCACGGTCGGCCAGCAGGCTCAACAGTCGAACCAGCCCACCGGCACCGTCGTCAACCAGAGCCCATCAGGCAACAGCCAGGCCGCCCAGGGATCGAAGGTGACCCTGACCGTCTCGAGCGGGCCGGCCCAGGTCACCGTCCCCGACGTGGTAGGCGAGGACCAGTCCACGGCGGCCAACCGCCTGGGCAGCGCCGGGCTCACCCTCGGGAACGTCAGCAACCAGCCCTCGGCCACGGTGCCCAGCGGCAGCGTGGTCAGCACCAGCCCGTCGGCCGGGACCAAGGTGAATCCGGGCTCCACCGTCAACCTCGTCGTCTCCAGCGGGCAGCCCCCGCCCGCTCAGGCTCAGGCGCAGGTGCCCGACGTCACGGGCCAGACCCAGTCCCAGGCCAAGCAGACCTTGACCGCCGCCGGCTTCAACCCGCAGGCGCAGGCGCAGCCGGTGAGCGATCCGACCCAGAACGGCGTCGTGATAAGCCAGAACCCGCCCGGTGGCACCACGGCCAACCAGGGGTCGGTGGTGACGTTCACCGTCGGCAAGTTCTCCGGCGGCGGCACGACTACCACCAACCCGATCGTCCCCTAGATGGCGTCCTCTCGGCTGCCGGGGCGCCGCCGGCCCAAGCCCGGGCGCACGACCGAGCGGAAGCCCGGCCGCACGACCGAGCGAACGTCAGGGCGCTACACCCCCCCAGTCCCCCGGGCCAAGAAGGTCAGCCCGCGGTGGGTCCCCGTCGTGATGCTGGCCTGCCTGGTCCTCGGCGTGATCGTGGTGGTGATCAACTACCTGGGCGTCCTGCCCGGCGGGGCGTCCAACTGGTACCTCCTGCTTGGGCTGGGGCTCATCGCAGCTGGGTTCATCACCGCGACCCAATACCGCTGAGGCCGCCGGGACTGTCCACGACCGTACTTACACAGGTGTGATCTTTCCCACAGACTTGTCCACAGTCTGTGGATATCGGGGCCTAGCCCAAGCGCTCGATGATCATGGCGTTGGCCATGCCGCCGCCCTCGCACATCGTCTGGAGGCCGTAGCGACCACCAGTGCGCTCGAGCTCGTTGACCAGCGTGGCCAGCAGCTTGGCGCCGGAGCATCCGAG
>DASXCO010000217.1 GCA_036491125.1 Acidimicrobiales bacterium
GTCAACATCGCGCTTCGGCCGCCCAGTCGCCCCCGTGGAAGTCACTGGTCGACGTTCCTGACTGGAGGTTGTGCCGCCCAGGGTGCTGCCGAGGTACTCGCGACCGGGATCAGGTACGTCACGACAAGGTCAACGGAAGGACGGGTGGACCGCCAACCGTGTACGACGTTGCTGGTAGCTGCCGTCGCATTTAGACGAGCGCCGGCTGAACGGACGCCTCAAAGATCGTTCTCTCGGGCGGCGACACCAGCGACTCCGGCAGCATCGCCATGACCCTATGCACCTGCGGAAGTGACTCCTGTCGTTCGAGAGCGGCACCGTCCTCATAAACCGCGGTCGCTATGAACGAATCAGGCTCGAGCAGGATCCGGGCGATGTCGAAGTTGACGACGCCCTCCGTGGCTCGTGCCGGAGTGATGATCTCGGCGAGCGCGGCCATCAACTGGTCGCTCTTGTCGGCTTTGGAACGAATCTTGAAGCGAAGAATGACCATTGCTACTCCAGTGGACTCAGGCGCCGCTGGCGCCCGCCCTCACAAGACTGACGGGCTTTCGGTGAAGGGATGGACCGGGTCGGCTTTCGACGGCTGATGGACCGCTCACCCGCCGGAGCTTGAGTCACAACTAAAGATTGCCGGCCTCGGATCGGCGGATCCGGCGTCGGGTTGTCGACCAGTTACGGGGAGACGGCGACCACGTCAGTCCCGAAGAGCATGTCCTCCGGCCGATCGTCTACGAATACGGCGGCACGTGGATCGGCGAGGAACCGGATGAGGTAGTGCCCAGCATTGTCGCGGCCTTTCTTGGAGTGGAACGCGTCGATCAGTTCGACGACGCCGTTTTCGTGGGGCGAACCGCTTGGCCCTTGAACCATCATGACACCCGTCATATGATGACGGAGTGAGTCATGCCGCCTGTCATAGTCAAGACCCGATCCCGGCTGAAAGAGGATGGGGGTTCTGGTGACGGCCGCGAGAGCAACTCGATCTCGGGCACTTCCCGCTCGCGAGCGCATGGTGCGCAGCGCGGCGCAGCTCATCCGGCGCAAGGGTGTGTCGGGAACCGGGATGAGAGAGATCGTGACCCGAGCCGACGCGCCCCGTGGGTCGCTGCAGCACTACTTCGCCGGCGGCAAGGAGGAACTGGTCTCCGATGCCCTGCTGTGGATGGGCGACGTGGCGGCCCGGCGGATACAGCGATGTCTCAGCGAGCTGGAGGCGAGAATACCGAGCGCTCTGCTGGCTTCCATCGTCGACACCTGGCGACGTGATCTCACCAGCGAGCATTTCTCGGCCGGGTGCCCCCTGGTGGCTGCCGCAGCGGACACGGCAACGACCAGCAAACAGCTCCGCCAAGTGCTCCGCCGGGCGTTCGATGGTTGGCTCGAACCACTTTCTCAGAGCCTGGTCGACCTCGGCGTACCCCATGAGCGCTCTGACAATCTCGCCGTCGTCGTTATCGCCGCCCTCGAGGGGGCCATCATCCTGGCCCGGATCAGACGCGACGTGACCCCATTCGACGCGCTCGTCCTCGAGCTTGGGCCTCTTCTCGATGCGGCTGCTCGTCCCGCCGCTCTGGGAAAATGATCGTGGGGAGCGAGGAGAACGTGATGCTCATAGGACGGGACACGTGACGAATATCGCGATCCTCGACGACTACATCGGGGTCGCCTTGGAGTACGGCGACTGGTCCGGGCTGCCCGACGATGCGGAGATCACCGTCTACCGCCACGCGATCCCGCCGGAGCGTCTCGTCGATGAGCTGTCCGACTACGAGATCATCGTCATCACCCAGCAGCGGGCACGTTTTCCCCGGGCGGTCCTCGAAGGCCTCGCCAACCTCAAGGTGATCGTTTGCAACGGCAGGACGAGCAACGTCATCGACCACGAAGCCCGGGTCGAGAGGGGGATCCTGCTCTGCGGCACGACGAAGACTGAGCAAGGCGCTGCAGCTCACCCACTCCGCTACAAGACGCCCAGCGGCGGCCTACCGGCGCCGTCAGAGATGGCGTGGGCGCTCATTTTCGCCGTCGCCAAGCGGACCGGCATTGAGGACCGGGTAATCCGCGCCGGCGGCTGGCAGACCGGGTTCCCCATCCCGCTCGCCGGAAAGACACTCGGCCTTCTCGGCGCCGGTCACCTGGGCGGCGCCATGGTCCCGGTGGCGAAGGCGTTGGGCATGGACGTCGTCGCTTGGAGCCAGAATCTGACCGAGGAGCGCTGTGCCGAGCTCGGCGTGACCAAGGTCACCAAGGACGAGCTGGTGTCGACCGCGGATGCCCTCGGAGTCTTCCTCATGTTCTCGGAGCGCTCCCGCAACACGCTGGGCGCTGACGACCTGGCCAGGATGAAGCGGGGTGCCATCTTGGTGAACATCTCCCGCGGTCCGATCGTCGATGAGGCGGCTCTTGTCGAGGCCCTGCGGTCCGGTCGTCTGGCCGGTGCCGGTCTCGACGTCTTCGACCGGGAGCCGCTCCCGGCGGATCACCCCTTCCGATCGCTCGACAACGTCGTCGTCACCCCGCACGTGGGCTACGTCACCGAGCAGCTCTTTCGCGCCGCGTGGGAGAGGATGGCGGAGGACGTGGCGGCGTACCTCGCAGGAGTGCCGATTCGGGTGGTGACGGACCCTGCCGACTGCCCGCCGATGGCGCCGCGGTGATGCCCGCAGAGACCAAGCCCCTAGCCGGCCGGCGCGCATTCAGCGAGGTGAGCGAGTTACAGCCCATCGGCCCCGGCCGCTTCGACGCCGAGGCCGACCCGGCATGGACCATCGGCGGAAAGCCCAACGGGGGCTACCTCCTCGCCATGCTGGGACGAGCGGCAACGCGGAACAGCACGCACCCGCACGTCATCGCCGCCAGCGCCCACTACCTCCGATCCCCAGACCCGGGTCCGATCGCCATCGAGGTCGAGACCTTGCGCACCGGACGCTCCGCCACTCAGGTGCGGACGCGGATGACCCAGGGAGAGGTCACCTGCGTCGAAGCGCTGATGACTGTCTCACGCTTTGAAGCGGACACCCGCTCGTACTGGGACGCTGGGCTGCCAAGGATGAGCCCGGTCGGCTGGGAGGGATGCGAACGCCTCGTCCCGGTTTTGCCGACCGGGCAGCCGGTGGCGGTCCTGGATCAGGTCGAAGTCCGCCTCGAACCAACCACCCGAGGGTTTACTGAGGGCCAGCCGAGCGGTCGCGGTGAACTGCGAGGGTGGCTGGCTCTGCCGGGCGACGAAGAATTCGACCCGGTCTCACTCCTGTTCGCCGTCGACGCGTTCCCCCCGGCCACCTTCGACATCCAGTTCACGGGATGGGTTCCCACCTTGGAGCTGACTGCGTACATCAGAGCTCTACCGGTGCCCGGCCCGTTGCAGATCGTGCAACGAGCGCAGCTCATCGCAGCTGAGCGCGTCGATCAGGTCTGCTACGTCTGGGATAGTGCCGGCCGACTCGTGGCCCAGGGCACGCAATTGGCTGGAATCCGCCTGGGATGAGCACCAGGCCATCGGCGACTCCTCGCATTGAACCCGCGTCGCTTGAACCCGCTGGCGCGTCTGTAGCGGGCGGCTCTGTGGAGTCCGGCGAGGGCGACGTCAACCGAGGTGGGCGGTGCCGAGGTCACGATCCGTGGGCTTCACGGCTGAGGTAGCCTCTGGCCGACGTAAACGGACACACCTTGGCGCGTTCTGGAGTGGGTCATGCCCTACACCGTGGATTTCAACACCGTCTCGACCGTCGGTCTGGAGTCGTCGCCGGTCGCTGCCGCGCTCGCTGGTCTGCGGGCGAACGAGGCCCGCTACTTCAAGAACAAGTACGACCACGTCTTCACCGTGGAGCCTGCGAGCAACGCCAAGACGACCATCGACTGGGTGCACCGGATCCTCAAGGAAGAACGCGACATCGTCATCTCGTCTCGGGCTCTCGAGACTACAGCCTTCCAGGTGGAGAACATCCGGATGGCCTACGTCTTCTATGAGAGCGGTTTGTCGATCAACGTGATGTACACGATCGCCGACCGCAAGAAGCGCGCGGTCGGCTTCAAGCTCTCCGAAGGTATGGAAGTTCCCGCGGAGCTCGCCTCGCGGTTCAAGTTCGCGAGGCAGAAGTCGAAGCTAGCCGGAACAATTCGCGGTTCCTACTTCAACCTCAAGAACGAGTACTGACCCGGACCGGAGATGGTTCCGCGCGCCAGAGCGATCGCGAGGGAGATGACCATCCAGGAGGGGGGAGATCTTCCTCTCACTACGGTGGCGATCGCCGGCGGGGGGTTGAACCTGCCGAGGGGAAAGGGCAGGACAACATCGGTCCCTCTGGAGATCCGTGAGGTGACCGCGGCCAGTCATCACAGCCCGGCAGTCATTTGGAACCTGTGCAATTGGGGTGGTGAGGTACCCGCTGGATTCCACCTCAACAGGTGACCCCTCGTACCCTTCTCCTCGCAGCTCGAGCGGTTTAGCGTGAAAGGCGACCGCGGCGGCTCCCCCCTCGTGGTCGTAGAGGACGGGCGGGGGCCCCGTGGACGAGCGAAAGTGGCGCCTCAGAGTCTCCGTGCCGTCTTCTCCGTGAAACGTCCGCGACCCTCAGCGGGAGCGGGGGGAGTACCGCGGTTCGCGGTCAAGCATCCAATCAGCGGAACCGGCGCGGGGTGGCACCCCCGGCCGATCAGTTGACGTCGTCGGTGGGTCGCTAGCTCGGGGATCGACAGGCGCCGACATGAGGCGCACACTGCCCCGGGGGGGTCACCCCGGCGGGCGCACTCACTGCACCCGACCCGGTATCCGCCCGCCGGGCCCCCTCGCCAGGCCGTCCGGCGCTGAGGGCGGCCTCGTTCCCCCCGGGGCGGGGCCGCGGCCCATCTCGTCACCGACAGTCCTAAGCTCGCCTTGCTGGGCCGTGGCTCTGAGGTTCTCCGCCGAGCCCAAGGGGCCTGGAGTGAGCATCCCTCCGACGGCCCAGCGCGTCCCGTCCCTGGCTTCGTTCCACGAGCGGGGCCCGGCACGCCAAATGACCCCCTCACACTGACTCGCCCCCTCACCGATCCAACCCCAAGGTTCTTGGTCGAGACGTACCGACGGGCTGTCGCTGTGTCGGTATCACGAGCAGAGCCGTTTGCTGGTGTGTGTCCCAGCAGGGAAGCCGGGCGGTGGCCTTACCTGCCTGACAACATGCGAGGCCACCTTCACCCGTCAAGGAGGGGCTAGCCCGGCTTCCTCTTCGCTCGCCTAGCGGAGTGTGCCCCAATGGACGGGCTAGCTGGACAGTTCTTATACCCGCCATCGGAGCTCCGTAACTCCACCCCCACGTGAACGGCAGCTGGCAGCTGTTGTCTCCTTTCGGGCGGGAGGCGCCTGAGACGCTCGACTTCCTCCCAGGTCGCGGCGAATCGACAGAATGCCCGCAAGGGCGCAGGGGTCCACCTCGACGCAGTCGAGAACAGAGATCCCCGGTCAGCCCGCAGACGGATCGGGACGCAGGGGGCTCGTCGCTGGTCGCTCACTTGGACTGGGCGGCGGCGAAGCTGGCGCTGGCGCCTCGGTGCCCGACTGCTCGGGCGGCGAGCCGTCCCCACGTTGCTCGAGATAGTCCTGGGTCGCCTTCGATACGTAAGCCAGTAGCTCAGGCTGAATCCGGTACAGCCCTCGTCGGTCGTACCAGTTGGTCACGACAGTCCCGAGAACCACC
>DASXCO010000218.1 GCA_036491125.1 Acidimicrobiales bacterium
CCGCCGCCGATGTCGACCACCATGTTGCCGGTGGGCTCGTGCACCGGCAGGCCGGCCCCGATGGCGGCCGCCATGGGCTCCTCGATGATGTAGGCGGGCTTGCGGGCGCCGGCGGACTCCGCCGCCTCCTGCACGGCCCGCTGCTCAACCCCGGTGATGCCCGACGGCACGCAGATGACCATGCGCGGCTTGGCGAACCGGCGCTGGTGTACCCGATGGATGAAGTACCGCAGCATCTTCTCGCAGATCTCGAAGTCCGCGATCACCCCGTCCTTGAGCGGCCGGATGGCCTGAATGTGACTGGGCGTGCGTCCGATCATCCGCTTCGCCTCGGAGCCGACCGCGAGGGGCCGGCCGTCCTTGACGTTGATGGCCACGACCGACGGCTCGTTCAGGGTGATACCCCTCCCGCGCACGTAGACAAGCGTGTTAGCCGTGCCCAGATCGACGGCCATGTCGCGCCCAAACAGGTATGAGACGAGATTCTCGGACATTGAGGAGACGGCCTCCAAGGACTCGCGGTCTTCGAATCTCATCCTAGCGGCGCCGCGAGATTCGTCGCCCATTGCGGCCCAGGGCACAGCGAAGAGTGCCCGCGGTCGAGCAAACCAGGAACTGGCTTCACCAGCCAGCGTCCGACTCGCTGCGCTTGGTGCTTCGTGACGCTTGGGGATTTGCCGACAACCCGAAAGGTGACAGGTCCGTCCGCGTTCTTGGAATTTGCTGGCGGTTGCCTGGGCCCTCCCCAGGCAGCGCCGTCCAAGCCGACCCCGAGCGGCTTTCAGAAGTACATTCGGCTCATTGAGCGCCAAAGGAGGTCTCATGGCACAGAGCATGCGAGACGGTCTGCGACCCCTGCGGGAGCTGCCGCTTCAGGTGGAGCAGATGGACTCCCTCGATCAGGTCGCCGAGCCCCTGGCCAAAGCGGTGGAACGTGCTGCTCCCGCCGGAGCGCCAATGAACGAGGCCTTGAGCGGCACCGCTCTCGGCCACCCACTCCATCCGCCGCTCACCGACGTCGTCATCGGAGCCTGGACGAGTGCCGTGACGCTGGACTGGCTAGGAGGCAAGCGCGGCCGACCGGCGGCGGACCTCCTCGTTGCCCTCGGCGTGCTGTCGGCACTTCCCACCGCTGCAGCAGGGCTCAACGACTGGGCGACGCTGGATGTACCGACGCGACGGGTCGGCCTGCTGCACGGTACGACCAACATCGTGGCCACCGGGCTCTTCGGGACATCGTGGCTTGCGCGCAAGGCGGGCCGAAGGTTCTTCGGCAAGTTGCTGGCGCTGGCTGGTTACGGCACGGTCAGCGTTGGCGCCTTTCTCGGCGGCCACCTCTCGTTCCGAAGGGGGGTTGGCGTCGACCACACGGCATTTACGGAGGCACCCCAGGACTGGACGGCGGTCGCCGACGAGGCCGGTATAAGGGAGTCGGAGCCGGCGCTAATTGAACGAGCGGGGGTCGAGATCCTGCTCGTCCGCCAGGGCGGATCGTTGTATGCCCTGCTCGACCGATGCGCGCATCAAGGCGGTCCGCTCCACGAGGGCAAGGTCGAGGATGGGTGTGTGATCTGCCCGTGGCACTCGAGCCGCTATCGGCTCTCTGATGGCGTCGCCCTGAGCGGTCCCACCGCCCACCCCCAGCCGGCCTTTCAGGTGAGGGTGCGGGACGGCACGGTCGAGGTACGGCGGTAGGTCATTGACCGGCAGGAGAGCAGGAGTCGGTCAGCCGGGTATAGAAAGGAGAAACAGGGACAGAAGGGATCTCGGATGCGTCGACTCGCTGTAGCCGCTCTGATGCCCTTGCTCGGGCTGTCCCTCTCGGCCCAACCGGCGAGAGCCGTGACCACCGCCACCTTCTTCCACCGCCCGATCCTCTCGGTGGGGGCGAACAAGTCGAATAACTGGTCGGGCTACAACCAGGGCTTCCTCGAGCAGGGGGGGAGGTCCTTCACGTCGGTCAGCGGCGACTGGATCGTGCCCACGGCCACCGCCCATACGAAGGGCACCGCCGCCTACTCCGCCACCTGGACCGGCATCGGCGGCGGGTGCGTGGACGCTTCCTGTGGCTTCACCGACCCCACGCTCATCCAGGCCGGTACCGAGCAGGACGTCGACTCGTCGGGCAAGGCCACCTACTCGGCCTGGTGGGAGGTGATTCCTCTGCCCAGCACGACGATCTCGGGTATGACAGTCAGCGCTGGTGATCACATGCACGTGGCAATCGGGCAGACCGCGCCCCAGGTCTGGAGCATCACGGTGCAGGACGTATCCAAGAAACACTCGTTCACCCAGCTGATCCCCTATAGCTCGAGCTACGCCACGGCAGAGTGGATCGAGGAGACTCCGGTCATTATCAGCAACAGCGGCAACGTCGGCGTGGGGCCGCTCCCCAACCTCTCGACGGTCAACTTCGACCTGGCTACCGCCAACGACGCGAACGCCAAGCTGAAGCCCTCTGAGGAGATCCAGCTGGTGGACTCCAACAACAAGCCACTGGCCACCCCGTCCTCGCCAGACACGGACACCGACGGTTTCAACGACTGCGCCTACGCCAGCTCGTGCGCCGCCCCGAGCACCAGCTCGTCCACGGCCGGCCACGGCGTCCGCCAGCACCACGCGGCACGAAGGCGCTAGAACCTCATCACCGCAGCGCTGGCGCGCCGAGGGCGGGACCCGGCAAAGGCACCGCCCTCGACTCTCGTGTCGCCTGGACGAAGTGGCCTGTCAGTCATCTATCCATGCACCGGCGACCTTGTGATTGCGTTCACGTGGGCGATATGGACCATCGTTTGGGATCCGCTTCGAGGAGAACGGAAGCCGAACTCGGTGGTGCTGCACCTCCTTGACTGTTAGCTGTTCACGGGTCTTCGACCTCGTGCGCATTCACGACGTCAGCCAGCTCTGCCCGGCGAGAGGCTCTGCCTGAAAGGAGAGTTGGGTCTGGTTGGCGAAGCCTTGTGACGCGACTGTCAGGTTTGAGAGATGGCTGGGAAAGATGAACATCTCGGGGGGTGAATGGTGATGTGCCAGAAGCTTGGTCGGGTCCTCGCGGCCCTGGCCACGGTGGCATTCGTGCTGGGCGCGGCCGGTATGGCGGCGGCGGTGAGCACCGGGGGCTACGCGCCTTCGAAGCAGGGGTGTTCGCCGGACGCCGACGCCAACGCGACCCAGGGCGCCGAGCCCGGCTGCCACAACCTCGTCGGCAGCGTCTCGGACGGCTCGGGCCAGACCTACGCGTCGGCGGGGACCTACCAGACGGCCCAGAACCAGGCCGTTCACTCCGGGAACGTCACCGTCTACCCGAACGGCACCCCCACGGGCCCGGCGGCGGGAGCGACCTTCGATGCCAGCGGCTCACCCTCGGTCACTCCCACCGTGCGTCCGGGTACCCCCAGCCCAGCCGCCGCCAGCCTCCTGAGTGGGGGGCAGGTCTACTTCGGTGCCGACGACAACCTCGACGTTGGCGAGCACGACGGCGCCGACGGACAGTACGGCACCAGCAAGTCGGTGAACGGTCCCTCCGACGGCGGGAACCTGGAGGTGAACTGGCATCCGACGCAGACCGCCAGCTGGCTGGCTGACCTCATGGTCCTGGCCCACGGTGGGTCGCCGGCCCCGATCGCCGAGAATCCGGTGCCGGTGGCCGACGCCGGGGGCGGCGGTTGCGCCGACGGGACCTGCATCGGGCTCTACACCGCCCGACGCAGCATCTACCAGGGTGGGGGCGCGGGCGGGTCGGGGTCATCCAGGGACGCCTACAACTACCAGGGCAAGACCTGGGATCCCTACGACTGCAGCAGCGGCGATCCCCAGTCCGAGCAGGCCTGCATCACCGAGGGCGGCCACACCATGGACTGGTACCGCCAGCAGGAGGCGAAGAACGTCTACGCCGAGCCCGGCGCGCAGGTCTACGAGGATCCCGACCCCCAGGGCTCTCCGGCCGGGCCGACCCAGCTCTACCCCCTGCCGTCGGCTTACGCCGGCACCTGCGGCGTCGCCGCCGGTGGCGGTGCCGCCAAGGCCCCTGCCTCGCCGGCCACCAACAGTGCCGGCCAGGTGGTCGTGTCACCGACCCACTGCTGAGCTGGTGAGGCTGGTGCAGCATCTCTCGAGTGACAGCCCAGTCAGATCGCCGGGCCGAGTCAGTCGCCCGTGGCGGGATTACCCACGAATGGCCTCTCGTGTCTCAATCGCAGCCGCTCTGCTGGCAGGGACAGCTGGCGTCTGCCTGACTGCCGCTGGAACTGCCTCGGCGGTGACGAGCTCATGCACTGGTTCGTGGCCTATGTATCAGCACGACGCCCACCACACGGCCGACGGGTGTTCGGCCATCGGTCCGGCTGCCACGCCCGGGCTGCGCCCGGCGTGGTTCGTCCCGACCGCCGGGGCCGTCACCGCCGAACCGACCGTCGCCGACAACCATGTCTTTGTGGGTGATTCGAGCGGGGCTTTTCACGCCCTGGACCAAGCCACCGGTGCGTCGAAGTGGAGCTTCTCGGTCACCAGCCCCAAGAGCTGCTACCGGGACCAGCCCAGCCTCTACGCAGACCAACACAGTTCAGGATTCGGTGCTATCACCTCGTCAGCGGCCTTCGGCCCGACGGTGACCGACTCGGCGGGCAACCCCATGGTGTACTTCGGCGGGGGTGGCACTGTCTTTGCCCTCGATGCCGTCACCGGTGCCTGCGAATGGGCCCAGGACATCGACCCCGGCCGTCCCAAGAACAACGTCGAGATCGAGTCGTCACCGGTCCTCGACACCGCGGTCGATCCGCCTGAGGTTGTCGTCGGCTCGGACGACAACTCGGGTGCCGGCAACGGCGTCACCGGGCTCGAGGCCTTCACCGCATCGACCGGGGCCCTGGTGTGGCGCTACGAACCCGAGCGTGACGTCACCCTCACCCCCGCGGAGTTCGGTGGTTCCGACGCCCTCACCCTCAGCTGCGGTGACGGCAGTGCCAACTCCTACTGCACCGCGAACAATGTCCCCGGCATCGGCGAGAACTCAGCTTCGTGGGCCGACGCCTGTGGCGACGTCTGGTCCTCTCCGTCGCTCGACACCACCTTCACCGACCCCGCCGGCAACAACACCTACCAGTCGGCCGGCACGGCGGCCGCGACCGACCCGGTGTGGTCTCCCAAGCAGATCACCGCTACCGGGAAGCCATCGAGAGACGGACTGGTTGTCTTCGGCACTGGCAACTGTGGGGCGCGCCCGAACCCCGCCACCACGTTCGCCCATCATGATTACGCCCACACCGAGGGCGTCTTCGCCCTGGACCCGGTGACCGGAGTGCGGGTATGGAACTGGTTCGAGCCCGCCAACCTCTACAACACCGGCTCGCCCAACGAGGCCGGTGCGGGCGACACCGACTTCGGCAGTTCCTCCATTCTCGCCGAGGTACCCACGGCCGACCTTCCCGATGGCCGGCGCTCCTGCCGCTCGGCTGGCAAGACCACCAGGATCGTCATCCAGGGTGGGAAGTCGGGCTACGCCTACGGTCTGTGTGAGGGCTCGGGCACCGAGGCCTGGGGCGTACAGGTCGCCCAGGCCGGCCAGCTGTCGCCCGATTTGGTCGGCGCCGTCGGCGGCTTCATTGGCAGCCCGTCGATCGGCGAGGCCAAGGGCCGACCGGCGGCGTTCTTCGACTCTGCCGTCTTCTTGCCCTTCGCCGACGACGGCGTGCGCATGCCGGGCAGCGGGGACGACGCAGGGGCCACCTGCCCTGGCATGGCTGCCGAGCGCCTCCCGCTGTTGCCGGCCTGCGCCGACCCCAGCCTGGCGAACGATCCATCCCGCCTGCTCTCGGTCAGCGGCATCGATGCAGCCACGGGCCACCTCCTCTGGCGGGCACCCTCGACGCCGAGCTACGCGGCCACTACATACAGCAACGGAGTGGTGTTCGCGTCCTCGACCACCGGCTATTCCGCCGCCGCCTTCGACGCTGACACGGGCCTGCCGCTGTGGTCGTTCCCGCTCGGAGACTCGCCAGCATCAGGTGCGTCGATCGTCGGCTCCAGCGTCTTCCTGGGGGCTGGCATCTCGGAGGGAACGGTTGGACCATCCACCGTTCCGCCAGGGAACAACGGGATCTGGAGCTTTCGCAGCGGAGCATGAGCGAAGGTCCTCTTCCAATCAGCAAGCCTGAGGGCATTGGCCACTGGGTAGGCAGATCGTCCGTCCGCAAGCTGCTACTCGCATGGCGCGAGCCCGTTGGTACTCCTCTAGGAACCTCACAACGGCGCATGGCAAAAGGCTGAGGAGCAGGAGGCTGCCAGCGCCCGGCCCGGGCGATAGGAGCAAGGGCGAGGTAGCGTGGGCTGTGGTTGGTGTGGCTGAGGCCGGTGGCATGCTTCTCGAGCGCGATCAAGAGCTCGAGCGGATCCGGCGGTGTCTGGGGCGGGCGCAGGAGGGCCAGGGGGGCGTGCTTGTTGTCGCGGGGCGCGCTGGGATTGGCAAGACCGCATTGCTGGCGGCAGCCCGAGATACCGCCGTGGGCGAGGGCTTCCGGGTGTTGCGAGCCCGCGGCGCGGAGCTGGAGCGCGAGTTCGCCTTCGGCGTGGTGCGGCAGCTGGTCGAGCCAGTATTGGCGGGAGCGTCGGAAGCGGAGCGTACCTCCCTCCTGAAAGGGCCGCCGGGGGTGGCGGCACGCGTGCTGGGTCTGCCGGGCGTGGCCGACGAAAGGACTGCAACGCCGCCTGTCGCCCCCGACCCATCTTTCGCGGTGATGCACGGGCTTTACTGGCTCTGCGTCAACCTGGCGGCCGAGCGCCCGCTGACGTTGGTGGTCGATGACGCGCACTGGGCAGACTGCGCCTCGCTTCGCTTTCTGGCCTTTCTGCTGCCCCGCCTCGAGGAGCTGCGCGTCGCGATGCTGATGGGGACGCGGCCAGCCGAGGCGGGAGAGAACCAGGAGCTGCTGGCTGCGCTGACTCTAGACCCCTCGACAGAGCTGGTCAGGCTGAGGCCACTGACCGCAGCGGGAGTAGCCCGGTTCGTGGCCGCGAGCGTGGGCGCCGAGCCGGACGAGGACTTCGCGGTCGCGTGCCGGGAGGCGACCGGCGGCACGCCGTTTCTGCTCGGCACTCTCGTCGAGGCGCTGCGCGAGGAGCGAGTCTCCCCGGTTACTGCCTCGGTGCGAAGAGTGCGGGATATCGCCACTTCGAGACTGAGCGGATGGGTGCTGCTATGGCTGAGTCGCCTGGGTCCCGACGCGACGGACTTGGCTCGGGCGGTGGCGATCCTGGAGCGGGCCGAGCTGCCTCAGGCGGCCAGACTGGCCGGATTCGCTCCCATCGACGCGGCGAGGGCCGCTGAGCGTCTTGTGCGCGCTGGCGTGCTCGCGCAGCCGCCGCTTAGCTTCGCTCACCCCCTTCTGCGTGGTGCCGTGTACAGCGAGATCGCAGTTTCCGAGCGCGCCGAGGCACACAGGCGGGCAGCGAAGCTGATAGCCGAATCCCAGAACGACAATGCACGGGTCGCCGAGCACCTGCTAGCGACGGCCCCGGCCGGCGACGCATGGGTGGTCGAGCAGCTGAGGGCAGCCGCCGGGGGGGCGGCAGCGAGCGGCGCGCCGGAGTCGGCTGCCGCCTACCTTCGCCGAGCCGTGGCCGAGCCGCCGTCGACGGAGGCGAAGGCAGCCACACTGCTGGAGCTTGGTATGGCCGAGTTCAGTGCTGGCCAGCCGGCGTGGTGCCACCATCTCGAAGGGGCGGTGGCGGCGGCAGGCGAGGACGCGACCCGGATTGCCGCCGCGCTCCAGCTCGCCAAGGCGCTGGTCTTTGATCAGCGGATTGGCGAGGCGGTAGAAGTGTGTGACGGCGCCGCAGCGCACATCGAGACGGCCGACCCCGAGGCCCCTTGGCTGGAAGCGATGGCGGTCACCTGCGGGCTGCTCGACGCCGCTATCGCCCCGTCCGTTGCCGGCCGTGCCGGGGCCCTCCTCGAGCGGGCGAGGAAGGGGTTGGACCCGCCCCAGGTATCGGCAGTTGCTGCCGCGGTGGCGGCGGCAACCAATGAGCCCGCCGACCAGGTCGCGGAATGGGCGCGCCACGCGATCGCCAGCGGCACGCCCCCTCTGCCCCAGCCGAGTGAGCCGCCGTGGTTCGTGAGCGCCGTGCTTGGGTTGCTCTACGCCGAATGCTGGGACGAGGCGCAGGCCCTGCTCGACGTCGCCGTGGCCGAGGCGCGCGCTGCCGCCAACGGGTTCTTCCTTCCCTCGCTTTTGGCCTACCGGGCCTTGCTCGCCCTTCGGCGCAGTGACCTGACGGCCGCCGAGGCCGATGCGCGCGCCCTTTTGGAAGCACCCGGCGTGTCCGCTCCGCCGCCCTACCACCGTCTGGTGGCGACCGCGGTATTGGTCAACGCTGTCGTCGAGCGCGGTAAATTCCACGAAGCCGAGCGCCAGCTCGAGCCTCTAGCCGCCGTTCTCCAGAGCAGATCCCAGACCGCAGGGGTGCTTCTCCACGCGCGGGGCCGGCTCCGGCTCGCTCAGCGGCGCTTCGGCGAGGCGCTCGACGACTTCTTGGCGGCCGGTGAGATCGCCTCCGGGACGCTGGCTGTCAGCCCTTGCTACCTTCCGTGGCGCTCCGATGCCGCCCTGGCCGAGCTGGCTATCGGCGAAACCGACACGGCGCGACGGTTGAGTGGGGAGGAGCTGGAGCTGGCTCGAGCCTTCGGAGCCCCCCGAGCCCTCGGGGTGGC
>DASXCO010000219.1 GCA_036491125.1 Acidimicrobiales bacterium
CGGGTCCCGGTGGGCGACGACCAGCGCCAGCACCTCGAGCTGACGCGGGACCTCGCCAACCGGTTCAATCACCGCTACGGCCCGACCTTCACCGTGCCCGAGGCGGCGATCCCCCGGGTGGGCGCCCGGGTGATGGACCTCCAGGAGCCGACTCGCAAGATGTCCAAGTCGGTGGAATCACCCCAGGGGACGATCTACGTCCTCGACGATCCCGCCGACATCGAGCGCAAGGTCAAGCGGGCCGTGACCGACAGTGGCTCCGACGTGGTCTACGACCCGGCGGACAAGCCCGGCGTCTCCAACCTGCTCGAGCTGCTGGGCGCGGCCACGGGGCGCAGCCCCCAGGATGCGGCCCAGGGCTACTCCTCCTACGGTCCCCTGAAGGCCGACGTGGCCGAGGCCCTGATCGAGCTGCTGCGCCCGGTTCGGGAGCGTCATGCCAAGCTGGCGGCGGACCAGGGCGGGCTGGAGGCGATCCTCGACATCGGGTCGGCCAAGGCCGAGCTGGTGGCGTCGGCGACCGCCGCTCGGGCCTCGGACGCCATCGGTCTGCTGCCCCGCCACCGCATCTGACCAGTGCGGACGGGCCGCAGCGGGCCTCGCCAAGCGGTCGCCAGGGGACCCTCAGTCGTCGTCGGCTGCCTTGAGGGCGGCGGCGACCCGAGAGGGGACGCCCCATCGCTCGGCCGGCAGGTGGTGCTCGGCCGCCCAGCGCACGGTCAGCGGGTCGCTCGCCGCCCGCTCGAGCAGCTCGGCCCCGATCCGGGAGTGGTCGAGATAGCGGCCGACCCGGCGGAGCGGCCCTCTCCCGCTCGCCCAGCGCTCGGCCCGGCGGTGGCCCGAGACCATCCCGACCACCGTGGCCGGCACCCGGCCGAGCGTGCCCAGCCCCGACTCGACCTTACCCACGTCGTGCAACAGGGCGGCGGCACGCACCGGCGGCGTGGCCTCGTCCGGTCCCAGCGCCACCACGACCCGCCGGGCCACTCCCACTGCATGGCGACGGTCGGGTCCGCTCATCCGTCGCCAGAGCGCCAGCTCCGGCGCGGTCAAGGTCTCCTCGACCCACTTCTCGGCCTCCCGGTCGGGCCCGGCCGGCGACAGCGCACCCGCGAAGCGGCGGACGAGATGACCCACAGGCGCGCTCGGGCGGCCCGAGGGTGGGGTCAACCCAGGAGGTTGGACCACAGGTTGAGGGCCGGATCGAAGATCCGGGTCAGGACCTGCGGGGCGAGCAGGACCAGGATCAGCACCAACGGCAGCGAGAACTGCCGGATGCGCAGGTATCCGGGCCACCAGCTCCTCGGCAGGACCCGCTCCACCACGGCCGAGCCGTCGAGCGGCGGGATCGGGATGAGGTTGAAGACGGCGAGTATCACGTTGGCGAAGCCCAGGATGAGGAGCACCTTCGGCAGCGTCTGCTGGGGGAAGCCGTGGGAGTCGAGCGGGATCGCCGTCGAACCGACCACCACCCGGTAGGCCAGCGCCGCGGCCACGGCCAGCACGATGTTGACCGCCGGTCCCACCAGGCTGACGAGCAGGCTCTCGTTGCGCGGGTGACGGAGGCGCCCGACGTTCACCGGTACGGGCTTGGCGTAGCCGATGGCGCCGAAGCCGACGAGCAGCATCAGGGCAGGCAGGATGATCGTGCCGAAGGGGTCGATGTGCGCCAGCGGGTTGAGCGTCAGCCGCCCCGCCCGCTTGGCCGTGTCGTCGCCGAAGGCCAGGGCCACGACCCCGTGGGACACCTCGTGGAGGATGATCGACGGGATCAGCACGGCGAAGAACACGAGGGTGTCCATCGAGATCACGTGCCGGCTCAGCACGATGTAGACGAGGGCGATGAGGAGGAGGACCGCGATTCCCTGGTACTGCCGGGCCCCTCGGTTCACCGACGCCATCGGGACCCGGTCCTCAGCGCTTGGATGCGCAGTCGATGCAGGTGCGGGCGGCCGGCTTGGCCTCGAGGCGGGCCACCGCGATGGGCTTGCCGCAGGACTCGCATTGCCCGTAGGTGCCCGCGCCCAGCTTGTCCAAGGCGTCCTCCACCTCGGTAAGGGCGTCCCTCAGCTGGAGGGCGAGGGTCTCGGCTTCGCCCCGCTCCGCCGTGACCTGGCTCGAGTCGGCGAAGTTGGCATCGTAGGAGAGGCTGCCGCCGTCACCGAAGCCCAGCTCAGCGAGCTTGTCGCGCAGCTGGCCGCGCTCCTCCTCCAAGAGGGCACGATAATCCACGGTCGGGGCGTCGTTCGGCACAGGATGACAAGGTTACCGTCCCTGGGTCGGATCAGCGCGCGGATGAGCACGGTCGTAGGCCTGCCTGAGCCGGTCGGCGGAGACCCTGGTGTACACCTGAGTCGTGGCGATGGAGGCGTGGCCCAGCATCTCCTGGACCACCCGGATGTCGGCGCCGTGGTCCAACATGTGGGTGGCGCAGGAGTGGCGCAGGACGTGGGGGCTCAGGCGGGACCCGAGGCCCACCCGCTCGCCGTGGAGGCGGACGATCGCCCACGCCCCCTGCCTCGTCAGGCGGCCGCCCCGCAGGTTGAGGAACACCGCCTCGGCGTCGTTGCGACGGGCCCACCGGCGCGGGACCAGGGCGCCGCGACCCGCTGGCTCCAGCCACTCGGCCAGGGCCCGCCGGGCACAGCGGCCCACGGGGACCAGTCGCTCTTTCGACCCCTTTCCGAAGGCGCGCAGCGTCCCGTCCGACAGGGCCAGGTCCGACAGCGACAGGCCGACCAGCTCGGAGATCCGCAGCCCCGTGCCGTAGAGGACCTCGAGGATGGCCCGGTCCCGCCGGGCCGGCGGGTCGTTACCGGCGACAACTCCGAGGAGGGCGCCGATCTCGTCCTCGGTGAGGGCCTTGGGCAGACCGAGGGGCACCGGCGCCCGCTCGACATCGCCGGTCGGGTCGACCCCGGCGTGTCCCTCGTCCAGGCAGAAGCGGTGGAAGCCGCGCACGGCGGCCAGGGCCCTGGCCACCGAGGCCGGCTTGCGGCCGCTGGCCTGCAGAAAGAACAGATAGTCCTGCACCA
>DASXCO010000220.1 GCA_036491125.1 Acidimicrobiales bacterium
GACCAGACGACCGCCTTGGTCTCGATGTGCTGCGGCGGCGCCCTGGCGACGGGGACGATCCTCGAGCGCATCTGAGTCGCTGGCGGCCGTCGAGCCGCTGAAGGCCGCCAAATCTACGTAGTTCTACTGATGCTATGCGGCGTGCCGTTCCGTACCCTGCTCAACGAGCCCTCGCCTCCGATGAGCTTCGGACAGGGTGCTTGTCTCACTTTGCGGGGGATCGCGCAGAGCGGGGCGTATCTGGTCAGGGGGGACGTGAGAATAGTGGTCGGGCGACGTCAGCACCTCGTGTCGCGGCTGGCCGCGGTATGCGCCGTCGGTGCCGCCACCGTGGGCGGTCAGGCGGCTCTCTCGGCGGTGAGTGCCGGCGCGACGACACCGGGCGCCGTCGACATAGACCTCGGGCCTACCGGTGCGACCCAGGTCAACGTGGTGGACGGCCCCACTCCCAACACCACCGAGGTGAACATCGCGGGCACAGGGTCCTTCCAGACCATGGAAGTGCAGGCTCCGACGCTCAACATCAAAGGGCCCGGCACGGCTGCGACTTGGAACATCAACAACCCCCACCCCGGTATCTCTAATCTGAACATCACTGCTCAGTCCGGGGGCCAGACGTACGGCGTCGTCACGACGTCCGCCACGATGCTCCTTGTCGCCGACCCCGGTGCCACTGCACCCGACACCTTCAACCTGGCCACCACGACGTCCAATGCGACGGTAGTGGGCACCCCTCGTGACGACACTTTCAACGTGACGGCGGTCAAAGGCCAGCTCGACCTGGTCGGCGGGGGCGGCTCGGACGCGGTCGACTTTGGCCGTCAGGTGCTCCCCAACACGCCTGAGCCGAAGGTGCTGGACGGCATTCAGGGCCCGGTCCTGATGGACGAGCAGAACTCCAGCGGCCACATGAGCGTGACCATGGACGACAGCGGGCGTAACGCCCGACCCACTTCCGGTTCGGACGCGGACCTTGACGTCACGAGCGACGGCCCGCATCCCGGAGTGGTCGGACTACCCAACTCGGGGCTCGTCGCTTACGACTCGAGCGTCAGCAACCTCGAGCTCGACGGGGGAATCGCCGGCACCACCTTCGTCGTGCATGCCACGTTGGCTCCAACCACGATCAAATCCGGCACCGGGAACGACGTTGTCGCAGTGGGAGGCACGGGATCCGCTGGCCCACTCACCGTCGACGGACAGGCGGGGGGGCATAACAGCGTGCTCGTCGGAGACCCCTCGAGCTTTCCCGGTGACGTGTTGCCCGACAAGATTCTGGGACCGGTGTCGCTGGCCAACACGCAACAGGTCTCCATTGACGACTCCCTGGACGCCCAGGGCCGCACCGCGGCGCTCAGCGACACGGGCGTGACCGGGCTGACCTCCGGGGCGGTCACCTACGACTCCACTCTCAAGCAGGTGTCCGTGAAGGGAGGGTCGGCAGCCGACCTGTTCCAGGCCACGCCCAGTACCCACGACGAGTTCGCGGTGGACGGTGGACCGCCTTCGACCTCGCCCGGCGACACCCTGAACGTCGACCGGACGGACCCGACACTCGGCAGCGCGGCATTGTCCCGCAACGGCAGCTCCGGCGGCACCTGGACGTTCTCCAACCCAGCCGACATCTCGTTCAGCAACATCGAGACGTTGACACCCGCTCCGACCTCGATCTCGGTGTCACCGACGACCGCCTCGATTCCTGCCGGGGGGACGCAGCCGTTCATCGCCACCGGCCATTACGCCGCTGCCCCGGACGCCGACCTGACGGGGTTCGCCACCTGGACGTCAGACACCATCCCAGTCGCCACGGTGGGGCCGAACGGGGTGGCGAACGGAGTGAGCGGCGGGACCGCCAAGATCTCGGCGGCCGTCGGCAACGTCACCGACCAGGCCGACCTCACTGTCGTGCCGCCTCCCAGCGTGATCCTCCAGCCCGCCAACCAGACGGTGATCCTCGGGCAGACGGCGACCTTCACCGCCGCCGCCTCCGGCACTCCGACCCCTGCGGTCCAGTGGCAGGTCTCGACCAGCGGGGGTAACAGCTTCGTTTCCATCGCCGGTGCGACGGCGACGACCTTCAGCTTCGTCCCCACCCTCTCCCAGAGCGGAAACCGGTACCGGGCCGTGTTCAGCAACTTCGGTGGTAGCTCGACGACGAGCGCCGCCACCCTCACGGTCAACCAGGCCCCGGCCGTCGGCTCTCAGCCCACCAACCAGACGGTCACCTTCGGGCAGACGGCCAGCTTCAGCGCCGCGGCATCAGGATTCCCGGCTCCCGCGGCCAAGTGGCAGGTCTCGACGAACGGGGGCAATCTATTCACCGACGTCTCTGGCGCCACGGGCCCGACCTACAGCTTCACCCCGGGCGTGTCCCAGAGCGGCAACCAGTACCGAGCCGTGTTCACCAACTCGAGCGGCACAGTGATGAGCAATGCCGCGACGCTCACGGTCAACAAAGCAGCGACGACTACCGCGGTGGCTTCCTCTGCCGACCCGTCGAAGGCGGGCCAGCCGGTCACCTTCACCGCCACCGTGAGCGTCGTTTCGCCTGGATCCGGCAGTCCGACAGGGACCGTTGCCTTTACCGACAACGGCTCTGCCATCTCGGGGTGCTCGCAGCGAGGAGTCTCGGGGGGCTCGGCCACCTGCGTGGTGACCTACAAGGCCAACGGGAACCATTCGATGGTGGCCACCTACTCGGGAGGCGCCAACTTCGTTGGGAGCGCGTCGCCGGCTCTGGGCCAGACCGTGGCCAAGTGCGGATCGAGCCTGGCCGGTTGCAACCTGAGCGGAGCCAACCTCGCCAACGCCAACCTCGCGGGGGCGAACCTCACCGGTGCCAACCTCAATGGGGCCAACCTGTCGGGGGCCAACCTCGCCGGGGCGAACCTGTCGGCAGCGAACCTCAACGCGGCCAACCTCTCGCGGGCAAACCTCACCGGCGCCCACCTATCGGGAGCGAACCTCAACGCCGTTACCTGGCTCAACACCACCTGTCCCGACGGGACGAACAGCAGTAACCACAGCAACACCTGCCTCGGGCACCTGTAGCCTCGCCCCGCGGGCCGCTCAACCGGGCATCAGGCCTTCCCGCGGGGCGACGAACAGGATCGTCGCCTCGCACAGGAGGGTGTCCCCGTCCCAGGACTTGCCCCAGCAGAAGATCTTGCGGCCGTCGACCCGGTCGAGGCCGGCCTCGAAGTCGATGCGCCGGTCGAGGGGGGTCGGTCGGCGCATCTTCACCGTGAGGGTACCGGTGTAGCCGGCGAAGCCCGAGGCCATCTGGGCGAAGCCCATCATGTCGTCGAAGGCTGCTGCCACGAAGCCGCCGTGCAGGCAGCCCGGTGGCCCCTCGTAGGCGGTCGTGTAGATGGCGTGGCCGCGAGTGACGCCGTCGGTCATGGCGAACTGCAGTGGAGGGGCGAGCGGGTTGCTGCGCCCGCTGATGCCACTGCGCTCCAGGAGAGCGGCGTCGTCGGGGCCCGACACGGCCAGGCCGCCGAAGCGGCGGAGGGACGGCATCGATTCCAACCGGTCGGCCAGGGCGCGCGTGTCGTCGGCCAGCCGCGCCAGCTCGGCGTCATCCGTGCGCTCGGGATCGAGCAGGGCGATGTGGTCGATGACCCGTCGGCACTCACCCACCAGGGCGTGCTTGAGGGCCCGGTGCTCGGTCTCGACCGGGTCGCCGGTGGTGTAGGCGACCCGGGGATCGGGGGGCAGGCTCATAACCAGTGGACCCTACCGGGAGCGGCCGCTCAGGGCCGTCCTCAGGTGGGTTGGGCCGCGTCGAGGTACGCCGGCCGCTCGCCGCCACCGTGGGCAACCACGTTGCCGCCGCTGACATACCGGGCTAGCGGGGAGGCGAGGAACAGGCACACGTCGGCGACGTCGTCGGGCTCACCCATCCGGCCGAGAGGCACCGTCGCCCCCACCGCGGCCACGCCCGCCTCGTCGCCGTACCAGAGGTGGGCCTGTTCGGTACGGATGAGCCCCGCAGTGACACAGTTGACCCGCACCTTCGGGGCCCACTCGACGGCGAGGGTCTGGCTGAGGTTGAGCAGGCCGGCCTTGGCCGCTCCGTAGGCTGCCGCCCCGGGCGACGGGCGCATGCCGCTGACGCTGGCGATGTTGACGATGGCCCCGCCCTCGGGCTGCTCCTGCATGACGCCGTTGGCCCGTTGGGAGAAGTTGAGGGGTGCGACCAGGTTGAGGGAGATGATGGAAGCCGAGAACCGCGGCGACGCCGTGGCGGCCGGGGCCGAGGGCGCCCCGCCGGCGTTGTTGACGAGCACGTCGAGCCGACCGAGGCGATCCGTCGTAGCGGACACGACCCGGTCGATCTGGTCGACCTCGCGCACGTCGGCTTCGACGAACACCGCCTCTCGTCCGCCCCCGCCGAGCGGCTCCTCGGGCTGATGGCGACAGCACACGACCACGTCCGCTCCGGCTTCGAGGAACCGCGTCGTGATGCCCCGGCCGATGCCCCGACAGCCACCGGTGACGATCACCACCCGGCCGGACATGTCCAGGGGATCGCCCATCGTCCGATCCCCCTGAGCTACCAGAGCTCGTCGACGTAGGTGTCGGTGCCGATGACGGTGGGGATGAACGGCGCCGCCAGGGCGGCGTGGGCCAGCCCGCTGCCCGACACGGCCTTGCCCAGCTCGACGAAGCGGTCCCACGCGTCCCTCGGATCGCCGTCCAGGAAGTACAGGTGCATCGACCGGCGGTCGGCGCCTTCGTCACGGGGAACGAACGACGGGGCGTCGTCCCGGAGGGGCACCTGCGACCACGAGGAGACCGACGCCACGGGAGAGCCGGGAAGCCACGACGGCAGCAGCTCGTCCTCGTACCAGCGGTCGACCTCCTCCTTGGTCACGCCCGGCTCCCGCTCGACGCTCACGGCCACCAGGCCCCCGAAGGCGTGGTCGAGCGAGAGCTCGAGGGGCACGGGGTCGTCGTCGCGGTAGTGGCGCCAGTCGTGGGTGTACAGCGCGGTATGGACATGGGTGCGGTTGTCGAAGCCCCGGCCTTCGGCGTAGAGCGACTTCACCTGGTCGGTCGCCCAGCTGAAGTGCTCCCCGTGCTTGCCCTCGAGCACCCAGTAGACGGCCAGGTACGAGCCTGCGTCCACGGGGTCGGCGACGGGACTGTCGGCCGGGAAGCGCAGGTCCTTGAGCGGTCGGGTCGCCACCCAACGGCGGCCGGAGAAGAGCCACGGCCCGATGAGGCAGCCTGCATAGAAGTGGTCCCGCTCGTACCAGCGGTTGTACTCGACCTCGTGGCCGTGGTGCGGGTCCACCATCGTGAACAGCATGCTCCCCACCCGGATCGGGTACTCCCTCATCCCTCGGCGTCCCTTCGTCCAGCAACGTGACGGTGTGTCAGAATCCTAGTCCATGGGCATCTCGCACGGCATGGTCGAAGGCGTTGCCGACGGGGTGGCCGAGGTCGTCATCGACGTCCCCCCGGTCAATGCCCTCGACGTGAAGAGCTGGTTCGATCTGGCCGACGCGGTCCGGGAGCTCGGCGCCAGCGAGGGCGTCCGCGTGGTGATCGTGGCCGCCGAAGGCCGGGGCTTCTGCGCCGGCGTGGACATCAAGGAGGTCCAGCGCGAGGGCAGCGCCGCCCTCGTCGGAGTGAACCGGGGCTGCGCGGCGGCCTTCGCCGCCGTCTACGAGTGTGAGGTCCCGGTCATCTCGGCCGTGCAGGGGTTCTGCCTCGGCGGGGGCATCGGCATCGTCGGCAACTCGGACGTGATCGTCGCGTCGACCGATGCCACCTTCGGCCTGCCCGAGGTGGACCGCGGCGCCCTCGGTGCGGCCACCCACCTCGCCCGGCTCGTGCCCCAGCACAAGATGCGGGCCATGATGTACACCAGCGCTACGGCCACCGCAGCGGAGCTGCACCACTTCGGCTCTGTACTTCGCGTCGCCGAGCCGGACGATCTCCGCACCGCCGCCCGGGAGGTGGCCGCCCAGATCGCCTCCAAGAACCCCACCGTCATCAGGCGGGCCAAGGAGTCCCTGAACGGGATCGATCCTGTCGACGTGAAGCGCAGCTACCGCTTCGAGCAGGGCTTCACCTTCGAGCTCAACCTGTCGGACGTGTCCGACGAGGCCCGGCAGGCCTTCATCGACAAGGACGATCGTAGAACTGGTGGCTGACAAGCTCACGACCGAGGACGAGGTCGTCACCGAGCTGTCCGACGGGATGACCGTGGGCATCGGCGGGTGGGGATCCAGGCGAAAGCCCATGTCCCTCATCAGGGCAATCCTGCGCTCGGACGTGAAGGACCTGACCGTCGTGGCCTACGGCGGCCCGGACGTCGGCCTGCTGTGCGCGGCCGGCAAGGTGCGAAAGGTCATCTACGGGTTCGTCTCGCTCGACTCCATCCCGCTCGAGCCGCACTTCAGGTCGGCTCGTCAGAGCGGGTCAGTCGAGGCGATGGAGCTCGACGAGGGCATGCTGCAGTGGGGGCTGTACGCGGCGGCGCTGCGGCTGCCGTTCCTGCCGACCCGCGCCGGGCTCGGCTCCGACGTCATGCGCATCAATCCCGAGCTGGCGACGGTCACCTCTCCGTACGACGGCGAGGAAGTGGTGGCCATGCCGGCGCTGCCACTGGACGTGGCCCTGGTCCACATGAACCGCGCCGATGCAAGTGGGAACGGGCAGTTCCTCGGACCGGACCCCTATTTCGACGACCTCTTCTGCATGGCCGCCCGCCGTCGGTTCCTGTCGTGCGAGCGCCTCGTCCCGACCGAGGATCTCCTCAAGGAGGGGCCGGTGCAGTCCCTTCGGATCAATCGCATGATGACCGACGGGGTGGTGGAGGCGCCCCACGGCGCCCACTTCACCTCGTGCGATCCCGACTACGAGCGCGACGAGGAGCATCAGCGGGAGTACGCGACCGCGGCCGCCGATCCCGAGGCGTGGGCGACGTTCCGGCGCACGTACCTCGAGCTCGGGAGCGAGGCCGAGTACCAAGCGGCGGTCGGAGGGTCGTGACGGCCGAGGCGACGCTCGACGAGATCTGCGTCGTGGCCTGCGCCGAGGTTTGGCGCGGCGACGGTGAGGTGCTGGCCAGCCCGATCGGCGTGGTCCCGACCATCGCCGCGCGGCTGGCCAAGGCGACCTTCGAGCCCGACCTGCTGCTGACCGACGGGGAGGCCTACCTCGTTGCCAACCCGCTGCCGGTCGGCCGACCGCCAGAGCACAAGGTGATCGAGGGGTGGCTGCCCTACCGGTCGGTCTTCGACGTCGTGTGGGCCGGTCGGCGCCACGTGATGATGGGTGCCACCCAGATCGACCGCTACGGCAACCAGAACATCGCCTGCATCGGCGACTGGGAGCTCCCCAAGGCGCAGCTCCTCGGGGTCAGAGGAGCCCCGGGCAACACCGTCAACCACCCCACCAGCTATTGGGTGCCCAACCACTCGCGGCGCGCCTTCGTCGAACACGTCGACATGGTGTCGGGAGTCGGCTACCAGCGCGCCGCCGAGGCGGGCCCGTCCGCGTCCCGCAACCACGAGATCCGGGTGGTCGTGACCAACAAGGCCGTCTTCGACTTCGCCACGCCCGACCACGCCATGCGGCTGCGATCTGTGCACCCGGGCGTGGCCGTCGAGGACGTGATCGAGGCGACGGGCTTCCCGCTCGTCGTGCCCGACGACCTCGACGAGACCAGGCTCCCGACCGACGAGGAGCTGCGGCTCGTGCGCGAGGTGCTCGACCCCACCGGGCTGCGCAGCAGTGAGGTGAAGTGACCGGGTCGGGCGGCGCGCTCCACACCCGCCTCTGCGACCTGCTCGATATCCGCTATCCGATCGTGCAGACGGGCATGGGGTGGGTGTCGGGCCCGCGGCTGACCGCGGCCTCCAGCCAGGCCGGCGCCCTCGGGATCCTCGCCGGGGGGACGATGACCCTCGACGAGCTCGAGCGGGCGGTCAACGAGGTGAAGGAGCGAACAGATCGTCCCTTCGGGGTGAACTTTCGCACCGACCAGCCCGACGTGGAGGATCGGGTGGCGCTGATCCTGAAGTCGGGCGTGAAGGTGGCCAGCTACGGCCAGGCGCCGCGTCCCGACCTCATCCGCCGGCTGAGGGACAACGGCGTGGTGAACATGCCGACGATCGGCGCCCGTCGCCACGCCGAGAAGGTCGTCGAGTGGGGCGCCGACGCCCTCATCGCCCAGGGCATGGAGGGCGGCGGACACACCGGTCAGGTGCCGACCTCGCTGCTCCTGCCCCAGGTGGTGGACGCGGTCGATGTGCCGGTCGTCGCCGCCGGTGGGTTCTTCGACGGGAGGGGACTGGTGGCGGCGCTGGCCTACGGCGCCGCGGGGGTGGCCATGGGCACGCGGTTCCTGCTCACCAAGGAGAGCACCGTGCCCGACAGCGTGAAGGGGATCTACCTGAAGAAGTCGGTGACCGACACGGTGGTGTCGCGCCACATCGACGGACTGCCCCAGCGCGTGATCCGCACGGAGGTGGTCGACTCGCTCGAACGGTCGGGACGGCTCACCGCGCTGCCGCGCGCCGCCCGCAACGCCTTCGCCTTCCGCAAGCTCACCGACACGTCGCTGCGCGATCTGTTGGCCGAAGGGCTGGCCATGAAGAAGCGCCAGGGGCTCACCTGGGGCCAGATGGTGATGGCGGCCAATGCCCCCATGATGACGAGGGCGGCCATGGTCGAAGGGCGGCCCGAGGTCGGCATCCTGCCCACCGGGCAGGTGGTCGGGGTCATCGACGAGCTCCCGGCGGTGGCCGACGTCGTGAACGGCATCGTCCGCCAGGCCGAGGAGACCCTCGCCCGGCTGCAGGGGTAGGGAGCACCCAGTGGATCTCGACTTCACGCCCCACGAGGAGGAGTTCCGTCGGATCGCCAGGTCGTGGCTGGAGGACACCGTCCCCGCCGCGCCGCTCGCCTCCATGGACACCGCCGAGGGTTTCGAGCAGCACCGGGCGTGGGAGCGAGAGCTCTCCGCCGGTGGGTGGTCGGCGGTGTCGTGGCCGGTCGAGTACGGAGGCCAGGGTGCCAACCTCATCGAGTGGCTGATCTTCGAGGAGGAGTACTACCGGGCCGCCGCTCCCGGCCGGGTGAACCAGAACGGCATCTTCCTTCTCGGGCCGACCATCATCGAGCTCGGCACCGACGAGCAGAGGGCCCGCTTCCTCCCGCCCATGGCCGCCGGAGACGAGATCTGGTGCCAGGGGTGGTCCGAGCCCGACGCCGGGAGCGACCTGGCCGCCATCCGCAGCCGGGCGGTGCGCGACGGCGACGACTACGTGCTCGACGGCCAGAAGACGTGGTGCTCCCGCGGCGCTTTCGCCGATTGGATGTTCGGGCTGTTCCGGACCGACCCTGCGGCCGAGCGCCATCGCGGGCTCACCTTCATCCTGGTGCCGATGGCCGCCGACGGGGTGACGGTCCGTCCCATCGCCCAGCTCGACGGGGAGACCGGCTTCGCCGAGGTCTTTCTCGACGGCGTCCGTGTCCCGGCCGCCAACGTGATCGGGGAGCAGGACCGGGGTTGGAAGGTGGCCATGGCCACCGCCGGCTTCGAGCGGGGCCTCAGCCTGCGCAGCCCGGCAAGGTACACGGAGACGGCAGGGCGGCTCGTCGACCTGTTCGGTCGGGTCGGCGGGAGCGCCGACCCGGCGGTGCGCGGCGAGGTGGTGCAGGCCTGGATGGACGCCGAGGCCTACCGGCTGCACACCTACTGGACGGTGTCGCGCATCATCGACGGCGGTGCCATCGGGGCCGAGTCCAGCCTCAACAAGCTGTGGTGGTCCGAGATGGACGTTCGCATGCACGAGACCGCTCTCCGGCTGCTCGGGCCGTCGGCCGAGCTCGTCGAGCAGGCGCCCGGCGCGGTGGACGACGGCCGCTGGCTCGACGGCTTCCTGTTCGCCCTGGCCGGGCCGATCTACGCCGGGACCAACGAGATCCAGCGCAACGTGGTCGCCGATCGGGTCCTGTCGCTTCCCCGGAGCACCTGATGAGATTCGCCTTCGATGAGGACCACGTGCTCTTTCGCGCGACAGTGCGGGAGTTCCTCGACAAGGAGTGCACGCCGGCCGACGTCAGGGCGGCGTGGTCCAGCCACCGCGGATGGTCGACCGACCGGTGGGCCATGCTGGCGGCGCTCGGGGTGACCGGCCTGACCGTTCCCGAGCGTCACGGCGGGCTGGGAATGGACGAGCTGTCGCTGGTCCTCGTGCTCGAGGAGTCGGGACGCGCCGGCCTTCCCGAGCCGATCGTCGATACGACGGCGGTGGGAGCACCCCTGCTCGCCGAGGTGGGGTCGGACGAGCTCCGGGAGCGCTGGCTGCGCCCAGTGGCGACCGGGCAGGCGATCCTCGGCGTCGGCCTTTCGACCACGCCGTACGTGGACCACGCCGGGTCTGCCGATCTTCTCCTGCTGCAGCGGGGCAACGAGGTCCACGCCGTCGCCCCCGACCAGGTCACGGTGTTCGAGCAGCCGTCGCTCGACCGCGCTCGCCGTTTGGCCAGCGTCGAGTGGGAGCCGGGCGCGGCCAGCCTCCTGGCGAACGGCGATCGGGCGGCGGCGGCGATCGAGTCCGCCTTCGACCGCGGCGCCCTGGCCGCGGCCGCCCAGCTGCTCGGCGTCACGCAGCAGCTCATCAACCTCGCCGTGGAGCACGCCCGCCGCCGCGTCCAGTTCGGCCAGCCGATCGGCTCGTTCGAGGCCGTCAAGCACATGCTCGCCAACGCGCTGCTTCAGCTGGAGCTGGCCCGGCCGGTCGTCTATCGGGCGGCCTACTCGATCGCCCGTGACATGCCCGAGCGGGCCCTCGACGTGTCCATGGCCAAGGCCTACGCGTCCGACGCGGCGACGCTCGCCGGCCGGGTTGCCCTCCAGACCCACGGCGCCATCGGCTTCACCTGGGAGCACGACCTCCAGCTGTGGATGAAGCGGGGCTGGGCCCTGGCGGCGGCCTGGGGAGACGCCGCCTGGCACAGGACCCGGGTGGGCGCAGCCGTCCTTCCCCGCTCTTGAGCGCCTCGACTCATCGCGCCCGAGGGCGGCTCGGATGGGTCATTCGGCCGCCCGACGCTGTACTCTGATGCAGCGTCAGATATTCGCGTCCCAGGAGCGGTATGGACTTCGAGCTGTCCCCCGAACAGGTCGCCTTCCGGGAGGAGGTCGAGCACTTTCTCGACGAGAACGACGATCCCGAGGTCTTCGACGTGACTCGGGAGAACATGGCCCAGATCGTCGACACCCCGAAGAAGCGCGAGTTCATGCGCAAGGTCGGCGACCGCGGCTGGCTCGGGATCACCTGGCCGAAGGAGTGGGGAGGCCAGGAGAGCGACGGGGTGTACGAGTACCTGCTCAACGAGGCCCTGGCCCGACGGGGCGGTCCCCAGATCGGCAAGGGTGTAGGGATCATCGGCAAGACGATCCTGGCCCACGGCAGCGACAGGATGAAGAAGGAGTTCCTGCCCAAGATCCTTCGCAACGAGGTCGAGTTCGCCGTGGGCTACAGCGAACCCGACGCCGGCTCGGACGCCGCCTCGATGAAGCTGCGGGCCATCCGCGATGGCGAGGGCTGGCGGTTGAACGGCCAGAAGACGTGGACGACGTCAGCCCACTTCGCCGAGTGGTACTGGGTGGGAGCCCGTACCGACCCGGACGCGCCCAAGCACCGCGGGATCACGCTGTTCCTCGTCCCCCTCGACCAGCCCGGCATCACCATCAACGGCATCTGGACGATGGGCGACGAGCGTACCAACGACGTGTTCTTCGACGACGTCTGGGTATCGGACGATTACGTCGTGGGCGAGCTGAACCGGGGTTTCCAGTACATCTCCGAGGCGCTGGACCTCGAGCGGTTCACCATGTTCACCTTCTCTCCGATCGAGCAGCGGATGGAGGTGCTGCGCGACTTCGTGGCGGCCGAGACGCGCGACGACCAGCGCCTGGGCGACGACCCGGTGGTCCGCCACGAGATCGCCCGCCTCGCCACCGACTGCGAGGTGGCGCGGGTTCTGGGGCTGCGCGTCGTCGCCAAGTCGATGAAGGGGGGCCCGCCCCCGACCACCGAGTCGTCGGAGTACAAGCTGTTCGCCACCGAGCTCTCCAAACGGCTGGCGGACGCCTCCATGGACATCGGCGGTCCCGGCAGCCAGCTGCGGGTGCACACCGAGGACGCGCCGATGGGTGGGCGGGCGGAGTCGACGTACCGCTACACGGTGATCGACACCATCGGCGGCGGCGCCTCGGAGATCCAGAAGAACATCATCGCCCGCCGCAAGCTCGGCCTGCCCAAGAACTTCTGAGCGTGACCAGTACCAGGCCGATGCTCGACGGCGTCACCGTGCTCGATCTGGCGAGCGTGGGACCGGCGGCGCGCGCCTCCCGGTGGCTGGCCGACTACGGCGCCACGGTCGTGAAGGTCGGACCCGTCCCCACCAGGGACGGGGTGCAGATCACGCCTCCCTTCTTCGCCTACAGCGCCCACCGGGGGATGAAGCGTCTCCAGGTGGACCTCAAATCAGCCGAGGGCAGAGAGGCCTTCCTGCGACTGGCCGAGGGCGCCGACGTGCTCATCGAGAGCTTTCGTCCGGGCGTGATGGCCAGGCTCGGCATCGGCTATGAGGACGTCCGGGACCGCAGCCCGGGCATCGTCTACTGCTCGACGACCGGGCACGGCCAGTCGGGACCCCTTGCGGCGCGGGCCGGCCACGACCTCGACTACCTGGCCGTGAGCGGGTTCCTCGACTGCTCCGAGCGCGGGCCGGAGGGCAAGCCGCCGATCCCGGGCGCGACCGTCGCCGACAGTGCCGGGGGTGGGATGCAGGCGGTCATCGCCATCCTCGCCGCCCTGTTGGGCCGGGGGGCCAGCGGAGAGGGCGCCTACCTCGACGTGTCGGTGGCCGACGGTGTCGTGGCCCTCATGGCGCTGCAGATCGACGAGTACCTGGCCACCGGGGTCGTGCCCGGCCCTGGCCACGGGATGCTGACGGGCCGCTACGCCTGCTACGAGACCTATCGGGCGGCCGACGGTGGGTGGGTGGCGGTGGCGGCGATCGAGCCGCGCTTCTGGGCCAACCTGTGTCGAGCCGTGGGGCTTCCGCAGTGGGCCGATCGCCAGACCGACGACGCGGTCCAGGAGCGCGTCAGGTCCGATCTGGCCGCGGTGTTCGCCACTCGGGATCGGGACGCATGGATCGCCGAGCTCGGCGGGGCCGACACCTGCGTCGCCCCGGTGTTGTCGGTGCCCGAGGTCGTCGAGGATCCCCAGCTGTCGGCGCGGGGCACGTTCGTGAAGGCGACGCACCCCGAGCACGGCACCTTTCTCCAGGTGGCGCCGGTGCTGGCGGGGTCGGACAGGTCCGAGGGCTCCTATCGCGTCCGCGATGTTGGCCAGACCGATACCGACGAGCTGCTGGCCGGCGTCGGGATGTCGCCGGACGACTGTGCTCGCCTACGGGAGGCGGGGGTGGTGGCGTGACCGACGTACGTGCGCTTCCCGATGACGTCGCCGAGACGATCGGGCGCACCCAGTACGAGGAGACCGGCGAGTTCCCGGTCGAGCGCGGCTATGTGTGGACCACGTGCTCGTCGGTCGAGAACGGCAACCCGCTGTTCTGGGACGACGACGTGGCCGCGGAGATCACGGGGGGCCCGGTGGCGCCGCCGACGATGCTGTCGGTGTGGTTTCGTCCCCACCATTGGGCACCGGGACGAACGGGCGAGGCCCAGCCGCTGCAGGTGCACTTCGACCTGAAGGAGCGCTTCAGCCTGCCGGAGGCCGTGATCAGCGACAACACCATCACCTTCCACGAGCCGGTGCGGCCGGGCGACGTCGTGTCGAGCCGCCAGGTCCTGCGGTCGGTGAGCGAGGAGAAGACGACGCGCCTCGGCACCGGGCGGTTCTGGGTGATCGACGTGGAGTACCGCAACCAGCGCGCCGAGCTCGTTGGGGTCGAGTCATACACCGGGTTCGGGTACCGGAGGGAGACGCAGGCGTGACCATCCTCACCCTCGACGAGGTGAAGGAGGGCGAGGAGCTGCCGCCGCTCTCCTATGACGTCACGGCAACCACGGTCGTGCTTGGCGCCCTGGCCAGCCGCGACTGGCGGCCCATGCACCACGACCACGACTTCGCCGTGCACCGCAACGGCACCCGGGACATCTTCTTGAACACGCCCAACCAGGCAGCATGGTTCGAGCGCTACCTGACCGACTGGACGGGTCCCAGGGGCCGACTGGGCCGGATGCGGTTCCGGATGAAGGGGTCGGTCTTCCCGGGCGACACCATGGCGCTGTCGGGCTCGGTGCGCACGGTGGAGGTCGACGACACCGGCTGCGGCTGGGTCGACCTCGACCTCGCGTTGCGCGTCGGCGACCAGACCTGCACCGAGTGCTCCGCCCGCATCGCCGTCCCCGTCACTGCTGACGACAACCCGTGGGACCGGCGCAGCGGGCGCTGGCGCCCGTGACCCTCGCATCCCGCCGCGAACCGGAGGCACATCGCCACATGGAGCTGGACTTCACCCCCGAACAGGACCTGCTTCGGGACGCCGTGCGGAGCATGTGCGCCAAGCACGCCACCCTCGACGTCGTCCGGAAGATGGAGGGCGATCCGATCGGCTATCCCGAGGAGCTGTGGGCGCAGCTGCTAGAGACGGGCATCCTCGGCCTCACCCTGCCCGAGCGGTGGGGCGGCTCGGGGATGTCGATGGTCGACGCCGTCGTCGTGTACGAGGAGCTGGGCCGGGCGCTGGCGCCGTCCCCCCACTTCGTGAGCGCGGTGATGAGCGGAGGGGTGCTCGCCCTCGCCGGCACCGACGAGCAGCGCGACCAGTGGCTCGCCCCCATCGCGTCCGGGGAGGCGGTCGTCACGCCCGCCTGGCTCGAGCCGGGGCGCGGCTTCGGGCCGGTCGGGGTGCAGCTGTCGGCGACGGCCGAGGGCGACGGCTGGCGGCTGTCGGGCGCCAAGTGGCACGTCGAGTACGCGGGGGCGGCCGATCGGCTGTTGGTGCTCGCGCGATGCGACCCGGGCCCCGACGGCGTGATGCTGGTGCTCGTCGACCCCCGAGCCGACGGCGTCACGCTCGTTCCGCAGCCCACGGTGGCCTCCGACAGCCAGTGCCGCGTCGACTTCGACGCGGTCTTCGTCCCGGGCGACGCGGTCGTGGGCGCACCCGGCGCCGGGTGGGCGGCGTGGGACCACGTGCTGCGCGACGGGATCGTGCTGCTCGCCGCCCAGGCGGTGGGCGGGGCCCGGTACGCGCTCGACATCACGGTGCAGTACGCCAAGGACCGCTTCCAGTTCGACAAGCCCCTGGGCGCCTTCCAGGCGATCTCCCACTACCTCGCCGACGCCGTCACCCGGGTCGACGGAGCCGAGACGCTGGTGTGGGAGGCGGCGTGGGCCCGGTCGACGGGCCGGTCGACGGCGCGGCTGGCCCCCATGGCCAAGCTGTTCGCCTGTCAGACCTTCCGTGACGTGACCGCCATGGCCCAGCAGGTGTTCGGTGGCGTCGGCTTCACCGTCGAGTACGACATCCAGCTGTACTTCCGC
>DASXCO010000221.1 GCA_036491125.1 Acidimicrobiales bacterium
CTCAGCCGGGCGCTGTCGGGGCCGAGGGCAGCCTGGGTCGTCGGAGACCTGAGGGCGCCTGAAGCTGATAGGGCTGCGGCCGGGACCATGGCGTGAGCTATTGCTCAAGCGTTGACCGTTCCGAGCCGCAATTCCTATCGCCCCGCCCAACATGTCCCATACCTACTCGGACGCCCGAGCGCCCGGCTTGAGATCGATTTGAAGACCACCGCAGCGCGCACAGCTGGCCACGGCGCGCACGATGGCGGCAGCCAGTCAAAGGAAGACCGCCAACTCCGGGTCTCGCTGAGCGGCCGCCGCTAGTAACGCCGCAACCTGGGTCGCATCAGGTAACGACGTGTCTACCTGGCTTACGGTCGATGGGCGCGCATCTCGAGCAGGATTGGAGGTCAGCCAGCCCCAGCGCGTCGCGTCGCTCAGCGCTCCACTGATGAGTGCATGAGCCGATCGCACGGACGAGCGGGTGAGACCCTTCTCCTCGCGGAGGTACCGGCAGAGCTCGTCCAGGATGCGGGCGTCGAGCTGTGTGATGAGAAGGCGGCCGATCGTGGGCTGGATGTATGTCCTTGGGATGGCACCTCGACCGAGTTCGTGGCCGGACCTCAGAATTGGCCCCTAACCTGGTACTTCTCTAGCGCGCTCGGAGGGATTCGAACCCCCAACCTTCTGATCCGTAGTCAGATGCTCTATCCGTTGAGCTACGAGCGCTGGAGTCGTACAGCATATTTGATCGTCCCTTGTCGGCGACTGGCGCACCAGGCCATGGACGGCGCGGAGAGGGAGGGATTTGAACCCTCGGACCCGGTCTCCCAGGTCAACTCATTAGCAGTGAGTCCGATTCGGCCGCTCTCGCACCTCTCCGGGGGAGGATTCTAGGCCAAGGGCTCGGGCGCCCCGTACCCCATACGGTGCTCAGTACGGGTGCTTGTCGGCCTTCGCCGCCCAGGCGTTGTAGGGCACCTCGCCCAGATCCGGTCGCAGCTGCTCGATCTTGATGCGCCGATGGCTCAACGGACGGGCGAAGTCCTCGTACTGGAAGGCGTCGTCGAACCCGATCTGGCTGGTGCGCTCGGCATCGTTGGCGAAGTAGACGGCGTCGATCCGGGCCCAGTAGATGGCGCTCATGCACATCGGGCAGGGTGCGCCGCTGAGGTAGATCTCGTGGCCCATGAGCATCCTGGCTCGCGCTTCGAGAGGATCGGGAGAACCCTCGGGCCGCGACACGAGCGCCAGGAGCGACGTGTTCTGACGGTCCTTGGCGATCGAGGGACCCTCGGGGTTGAGCACGGCGCAAGCCTTGCGAATCGCCTCGATCTCGGCGTGGGCCGTGATGTCACCGGTCAAGAGGACGCGATTCTGGCCGCGCGCCACGATCTCGCCATTCTTGACGATCAGGGTGCCGAATGGTCCTCCCCAGTTGTTGTCGACCGATTCCTGGGCCAGCCGACACGCCTCGGCCATGAGCTCGTCAGGTGTCATTCCCCTACTCCCTTTGGCGCCGCCCCGCGCCCATGGATCCGAGCCTAACCGTGCGCTAGCTTCGCCCCGGAGACGGGAGTGGACATGGAGCTGTCGTACGCCAACGGCATTTCGAACGCCCCGCTGCTGGGTGAGACGATCGGGGCCAACCTCGAGCGAACCGTCGCCAGATTCCCCGATCGAGAGGCCCTGGTGTCCCGGCACCAGGGCCTGCGGTACACCTACCAGGCCTTCAACGACGCCGTCGACGTGGTGGCCAGAGGTCTCCTCGACCTCGGCCTCGAGGTCGGCGATCGGGTCGGCGTGTGGAGTCCGAACTGCGCCGAGTGGGTCCTGGTCCAGTACGCCACGGCCAAGATCGGCCTCATCCTGGTCAACATCAACCCCGCCTATCGGACTTCCGAGCTCGCCCACGCCCTCGGCCAGTCCGGCTGCCGGATCCTGGTGGCGGCGTCATCGTTCAAGGACAGCGACTACGCCGCCATGATCGACCAGGTGCGGCCCGAGCTGCCTTTGCTCCAACAGACCGTGCTGCTCGGCTCGGCCTCGTGGGACGACCTCCTGAGCGCGGGAGAGGCGATCGCGCCCGACCGCCTTCGTGAGCGGGAATCCGCCCTCGACTTCGACGACCCCATCAACATCCAGTACACCAGCGGCACCACCGGCTTTCCCAAGGGCGCCACGCTGTCTCACCACAACATCCTCAACAACGGCTTCTTCACCGGCGAGCTGACCCGGTATACCGAGGCAGATCGCGTGTGCATCCCCGTGCCCTTCTACCACTGCTTCGGGATGGTGCTCGGCAACCTGGCCTGCACCACACACGGCTCGACCATAGTGATCCCCGAGGCCGCATTCGACCCGCTCGCCGTGCTCGAGACGGTCGAGGTCGAACGTTGCACCAGCCTCTACGGCGTGCCCACCATGTTCATCGCCGAGCTCGAGCACCCCGACTTCGCCCGTTTCGACCTGTCCTCGCTGCGGACGGGCATCATGGCCGGCTCGCCATGCCCGGTCGAGGTCATGAAGCAGGCCATGTCGACGATGCACATCGGCGAGGTCACGATCTGCTACGGCATGACGGAGACCTCGCCGGTGTCGACCCAGACCGGTCCCGACGACAGCGTCGACAAGCGCGTCGCCACGGTCGGACGCGTGCATCCTCACGTCGAAGTCAAGATCGTCGACCCGATCACGGGGCGAACGGTTCCGCGTGAGACCCCGGGCGAGCTGCTCACCCGCGGCTACTCGGTGATGATCGGATACTGGAACGACCGCGCCCGTACCGGCGAGGTCATCGACGACCAGCGGTGGATGCACACCGGCGACCTGGCGACGATGGACAGCGACGGCTACGTGAGCATCGTGGGGCGCATCAAGGACATGATCATCCGCGGCGGAGAGAACGTCTACCCGCGGGAGATCGAGGAGTTCCTCCACGGCCACCCCGACATCGTCGACGTCCAGGTGATCGGCGTGCCCGACCCCCGCTTCGGCGAGGAGATCACGGCCTGGGTGAAGGTCCGGCCGGGGGCGGAGCTGATCGACGAGGACGTACGGGCGTTCTGCCGCGGCCGCATCGCCCACTTCAAGGTCCCCCGATATGTCCGTTTCGCCGACGACTTCCCCATGACAGTCACGGGCAAGGTCCAGAAGTTTCGGATGCGCGAGATCTCCATTGCCGAGCTGGGGACCGAGATGGCGGGTTCCGACCCGGCCTGATCGCCCACTCCCGTCCAGCGGGCCGAACGCCGCCGAACTCGTACAGTGGTGGGTCGAGGAAGGACGCCCGTGGCCGAGACAACCGAGTCGACCGTGCCCAAGTGGCTGACGCGCTGGTCGGCCGTCTGCTGGCGGCTGCTGATCATCGGGGCCGGCCTGGTCGTGGTCGGCTACCTCTTCACCAGGCTGCGTCTGATCATCCTGCCCATCGTGGTCGCCCTCTTCGTCGCAACCGTCCTCGCTCCCCCGGCCAGGTGGCTGCGCCGGCACCGGCTGCCGCCGTTGCTGGCCACGTGGGCGGTGTTGCTCGGGTCGGTGATCGTCATCGGCGGCCTGATCTGGGGGCTGTACACCCTCACCCAGGGCCAGTTCAACCAGCTCGGCCACGAGCTCTCCAACGGGGTCAACCGGGCCGAGCGATATCTCACCAATGGCCCCTTCCACCTGTCCCACAGACAGGTCAACGACTACGTCAATCAGGCCAAGAACTTCTTCACCAAGAACCAGGGCACCATCGTGAAGGGCGCGTTGTCGGGGGCGACGATCGCTCTGGAGGTCGCCGCTGGCGCCCTGCTGGCCCTCGTCCTCACCTTCTTCTTCGTGAAGGACGGCGACAGGATCAGCGGCTGGGCGCTATCGCTGTTCAAGGGTCGCCGGGTTGAGGACATGAGGACACTGGGCCACCAGACGTGGGCGACGATGGCCGCCTACGTCCGGGGAACCGCCGCCAACGGGTTCGTGAACGCAGTCCTGCTCTCCCTCGCGCTGATCGGCCTCGGCGTGCCTCTCGTGCTACCCCTTGCCCTGTTGACGTTCGTCGGCGGCTTCCTGCCCATCGTCGGAGCCATCGTCAGCGGCGCCTTCGCCGCCCTCGTCGCCCTGGTGATCAAGGGCCCGATCGCCGCGCTCATCATCATCGGCGTCACGATCGTCATCCACAACGTCGAGGGCTACATCGTCGGCCCCAAGGTGCTCGGCCACGAGGTGAACCTCCACCCGGTCGCGATCATCCTGGTGCTGGCGGCCGGCACCGCCATCGGCGGGATCATCGGCGCCTTTCTCGCCGTCCCCCTCACGGCCATCTTGATCGCCGTCTACAACCACTACCACGACCCGGGCAGGCTGGAACCGCTGGACGACGAAGGCGCCGCACCAGAGCCGACGCCCGAGCCCGCCCGCCCGATCCCGTCGCCGGCCGACGACGGGGTGCCCTCCGACGGAGTCAGGGAGTCGGCGGAGGAGCCGGCACCGGCCGATGGAGGTCGATCCCCGACGAGGCCCCTGCGCGGTGCCGGTCCCGTCGACTGAGCCGACAGGGACCGACCAGGCAGACGCGCTCAGGACCCGGCTTCGCGCTCGAGCTCGACCGTCGGGTCGGACGCCGTCAGGTCGACCGTCGGCGGCGCTTCCTCGCTGCGAATGAGCCGAGGCAGGGGAAGGACCCGTCGACCGCGGGGCCGGGCGGCCAGGGCGACCACCGAGATCGGCACCGAGAAGCCACGAACAAGGACGTTTGCAGCCCGGCCCTGGACGACCGACTCGGGTAGGGCCAGACCCTCCGAGGCGGCCAGGATCTGGTCACCCTCGGCCCGGTCGGAAAGCCGGGCGGCGAGATTCACTGGGCTCCCCACGTAATCGTCGCCCTCGAGCAGGATCACCTGCCCGCAGGCGACGCCGGCCCGTAACGGCAGCCGACCACGCCGCGAGTGGGCGGCGGAGATGGTCGCCACCGCGTCGACCAGGGGCTCGCAGTCGACGCCCACGAGCATGACGCCGTCACCCAGCCACTTGTCGATCCGGACGCCGACCCGCGAGGTCACGGTGCGCACCGTGGTTCGGAGCGCGATCAACTCGGCCACCGCCTCGTCGTCGCCACGCGCGCCGACAAAGTCGGTGAACCCACAGAGGTCGAGAAAGGCGAAGGATCGTTGGACGCGGGTACCGATAAGCCGAGCCTATCGGGGGATCGGTGAACGCTTGGTAAAGGAAGCGTGATCGTGACCGAGTTCACAGCGCAGGCGGCGGGCGTCGTACTGACCACCGGGACGGCGACGTCGAGCTAGCTTGGCTCGCCGACGGTCGAGGAGGTTGCCGGTGGAACACGACCCCGCCGACGGATCCCCGGAGAGGCCCGAAGGCGAAGCCCGGCGGCGCCAGCTGTCCCGGCGGGAGCTGCTCCGGGCGGGGGTGGCCCTACCGGCGCTGGGACTGCCGTTCGCCGCCGCCTGCGGCGGCGGTCACACCGGCGCCGGGCAGCGGGTTCCGGCGACGACTGCTCCCGCCGACCAGACCACTCCGAACCCGCCCGGACCGCGGGGGCCGCGTGGGAGCGGACAGCCGGTCAGGTTCGCCTTCGGAGGTGACGTGCACTTTCCCGCCGAACGCGACACGACCGATGCCGGGGCCATCTCCCCGGTCGTGCTGGCCGACCAGCTCCGGTCGGACCCGACCCACCTGCTGGCGCCCATCGCCCCCGTGCTCTCGGGCGCCGACCTGTCCATGGTCAACCTGGAGACGGCCATCACCGACAGGGGCGCGCCGGTAGCGGGCAAGAACTTCCACTTCCGGTCCCCGGCCGAGTCCTTCGTCGCCTTGAAGTCCGCCGGCGTCGACGTGGTCAACATGGCGAACAACCACGCCCTCGACTACGGGCCCGTCGGCATGGAGGACACCTTCGCCGCCATCGCCTCCTCCAAGCTTCCGGTCGTCGGGATCGGCAGCGACGCGACAGAGGCCTACGCGCCGTACCGTACGGTGATCAAGGGCCAGCGCATCGCCATCTTCGGCGCCGTCGACTGGCTCGAGCCGAACCTGGTCACGCAGTGGACGGCGACCGACACCCAGCCCGGCCTCGCCTTCTCGATCGACCGTTCGCGTCTCGTCGCCGCGGTGAGCGCGGTACGACCGGAGGTCGACACGCTGGTGACGTTCCTGCATTGGGGCGTCGAGGAGACGCACTGCGCCTCGCCCGAGCAGGAGACGCTCGCCCAGGCACTGCTCGGCGCCGGAGCCGACATCGTCGTCGGGAGCCACGCCCACCGCGTGTTCGGGGCCGGTCGGGTGGGCACGTCGCTCGTCGCCTACGGACTCGGCAACTTCGTGTACTGGCGCGAGGACGGCGAGTCGGGGCGCAGCGGGGTGCTGATGGTCGAGGCCACCGGTCGCCAGGTCGACGCCTACTCGTGGGTCCCCGCCCGCATCACCGACGGGGTGCCTGTCCCGTCGACCGGAGGCGCGGCAACGGCCGACCTGGCCGACTGGGCGAGCCGCCGTAACTGCAGCGGCCTCTCGGCGTAAGCGCCTGCGGTTGCGGGTGGCGCTGGCACAGCACGGTGCTTCTTGTCGACGGGGGTCGACCGCCAGCACAAGGCCACCGACGTGCTGCGCAGCGCGTCATGATGTCCGGCGGGAAGCGCGGATATGAAGGAAGAGCGGGATCCGCGACCATCGATCGGCCGGATCCTCCTCGGTCACCTCGCGGATGGCTTCAATGACGAGGCCTGCCTGCTCCAGTGCCCGCGAATACGCCTCGAGCGGCCGGTGCTCGCTGTGGAACGTCATCGCCATCCCGTCCCGCTCGATGTCGTCACGGTAGCGATGGGCGGCCAGGTAGGACCCGCTGACGACGAAGGGCGCGTCTCGGTCCTCACGCTCGCCTTCGAACCGCCCCGCTGAGTTGAGGGGGTGGACGATTGCGATGCAGAGCCGCGCCTGCGGTGCGAGAAGCCGAGCCGCCTCCGAGATGGCGGCAACGAAGTCATCGACGTCCTGGAGGGACATGAAGGCGATGACGAGGTCGGCACACCCGGGCCGCAGAGGCAGTGCCGCAGCGTCGGCCGCCACCACCGGCTGGGGAACCTTGTGGCTGACGGCTGCGCGGGCGAGGAGAAGCGACGAGTCGAGGGCAACCACGCGGTGGCCTCGTCCGATCAGCTCCCGGCCCAGTCGCCCCTCGCCGGAGCCGATGTCGACGGTCAGCCGCCCCGGTGGTGGTAGGAGCTCGAGGAAACGTCGGCCGTGGAATCGCCAATACGAGTCGTGACCCGCGCCCGCCCAGCGCACCCAGGCGTTGGCGTTCTCATCCCAGGCGCGCCGAAGGGAAGCCATCGATGCTTCGGAGCCGCGAACACCCTCATTGTGTCGTGCCACAACCAGCAGTCTTACCGCGAGCCCTGACTGGTCCATCGACCTGAGTCGGCACAGCGGAGGGAGTGGGATTCGAACCCACGGGGACTTGCATCCCAAGGCTTTTCAAGAGCCTCGCATTCGGCCGCTCTGCCATCCCTCCCACGAGCTCGGAATCAGCGTACCGGCCCGATCTGGCTGCGGAGGGACGCGATCCACTCGTCGGCCGACCGCCAGGCCGCCTCGGCGTCACGACGTCGGGCAGGCCCGTGCTCACCTGCTGCGGGGTACGAGCCGAGGAACTTCACCCCTGCCTGCTGTGCGTGCAGGTCGCGCAGGCAGTCGGCAACCACCTCGTCGTCGACGTGGCCCTCCAGGTCGATGATAAAGCAGTAGTCACCGAGTGCCCGCTTCGTCGGCCGCGATTCGAGCTTGGTGAGGTTGAGGTTGCGCGCCGCGAACTGGCCGAGGATGGCGTGCAGGTTCCCCGGACGGTCAGCCTGCTGATAGCACACGATGCTGGTGCGGTCGTGGCCGGTCGGCGCGGGGATCCCCGACCGGGCCACCACGACGAATCGGGTCTGGTTGTCCTGGTGGTCCTCGATGTCCGAGGCCAGCACCTCCAACCCGTACAGCTTGGCGGACAGAGCCGGGGCCAGAGCCGCGGTCGTCGGCGACCGACCCTCCCCTACCTGACGGGCCGCGTCAGCGGTCGAGTTCGCCGCCGCCACCTCGGCGCCCGGAAGCACGTGGGCGAGAAAGCCGCGGCACTGCGCCGAGGCGTGCGGAAAGGAGACGACCCGGGTGATGTCGCTCGTCCTGGTACCCGGCGCGGCCACCAGGTTCAGGTGAACGTCGAGCACGACCTCTCGCTGGATGAGCAGGTCGGTGTCGAAGACCAGACTGTCGAGCGTGGCCGTCACGGTGCCCTCGATCGAGTTCTCGATGGGAACGAAGCCGAGCTCGACCTCGCCCGACTGTGTGGCGGTCAGCACGTCCAGCAACGCCGAGGCGGGCACCAGCTCCAGCTGGGCGAGGTCGGCCTGGCTGAGCAGCGCCTCCTCGGTGAAGGTGCCCGGCGGCCCGAGGAAGGCGACCCTGGTCACCGGCCGGCACGCCAGCCGGCCCGGGCGGTCGACGCGGGAGCACAGCCGACCCGGGAGGTCGACCTGACGGGGCAGCCGGGCCGGGGGGCCCGGCCGACAGGAGAACGGGCAGGAAGGCGCACTCCCGGGCAGGATAGTGACGACCGGTCATGGACGAGAACGCCATTCGCCAGCTCCTCGAGGACATCCGCGCGGGATCGCTCGATCCCGACGACGCCGTGGCCCGGCTGCGACGCCTGCCATTCGCCGATATCGGCTTCGCGAAGGTCGACCACCACCGGCCCTTGCGTCAGGGTCTGCTGGAGGCGGTCTACGCACCGGGCAAGACCGCCGATCAGTGCTCGGCCATCGTCGCCGAGCTGCTCTCCGAGCCCGCCGGACAGCCGGTCCTCCTCACCAGGGCCGACCCCGAACAGTGCGCAGCGGCCATGGCCCGCAATCCCGGTGGTCGCCGCACCCTCACCGGTCCAGCCGGAACCCGGTGGACGGAGCGAGCAGGTCAGGATCTGAGCCTCGTCGCCTGGCGCCCCGCGGCTGAGCGGCCGGGACGGGTGCTGGTGGTCACGGCCGGCACCGCGGACCTGCCCGTGGCCGAGGAGTGCCAGGCCACGCTCGCCGCCCTCGGGCTTCGGCCCGAGCTCCTGACTGACTGCGGCGTGGCCGGCATCCACCGCTTGCTCGTCAGCGCCGACGACCTGGCCAAGGCCGACGCCGTGATCGTCGTTGCTGGCATGGAGGGAGCGCTCGCCAGCCTCGTCGGCGGCGTGACTGCGGCTCCCGTGGTCGCCGTCCCCACCAGCACGGGCTACGGCGCCGCTTTCGAGGGCATCGCCGCGCTGCTGTCCATGCTCTCGTCGTGCGCAGCCGGGGTCACGGTCGTCGGGATCGACAATGGGTTCGGCGCCGCCTGCGCCGTCAATCGCCTCTTCGGATGAGCAGCGCCTCGGGGCCGTCCGCCGGCGAGGAAAAGGCGGGCGTCACGGTCTCCGCCCCCTCGACCACCGCGTGGTTCCATTGCTTCGCCGGTATCGCGGGCGACATGGCGCTGGGCAGCCTCCTGGACGCCGGCGCCGATCTCGACGAGGTGGCGGCCGTGGTCAAGCGGCTGCCGCTCCGAGGCTGGACGCTCGAGGCCGAGCCCGTACTGCGAGGAGGGATCGCGGCCACCCGGGCGGTGGTGCGGGTGACCGAGGACAGCGTGGTGCGGACGCATTCCCACATCGTGGGCCTCATCGAGGAGGCCCGACTGCCCGAACGTGCCCGCCGGCGTTCGCTGGCTGCCTTCGGTGCCCTGGCCCGAGCCGAGGGCGCCCTGCACCGCCGGCCCCCTTCCCAGATCCACTTCCACGAGGTCGGCGGCCACGACGCCATCGTCGACATCGTGGGCACGAGCGCGGCGATGGAGGTGCTCGACATCGACCTCGTCACCGCCAGCCCGGTGGCCACCGGAACCGGCGTGGTCCGCACCGCTCATGGCATCCTCCCCAACCCGGCTCCCGCAGTGGTGGAGCTGCTCCGCGGGGTGCCGACCCAGGGGCGGGACATCAACGTGGAGCTGACCACGCCCTCGGGTGCGGCCATTCTGGCCGGGACGGCCACCTCCTACGGCCCGCTCCCGGCGATGACGATCACGGCCACCGGGTTCGGTGCCGGCCTGCGAGATCTCGATCAGCTCCCCAACTGCACCCAGGTCGTCCTCGGGACTCCGCTCGAGCTGGCATCCTCGGTCCCCGGGCAGCCAGTGACGCTGCTCGAGGTCAACGTCGACGACGCAAGCGGCGAGACGCTGGCCCACGCGGTCGCTGCGCTAATGGCCGCTGGAGCCCACGACGCCTGGATCACCCCTGTCATCATGAAGAAGGGTCGGCCGGGACACACCGTGAGCGTGCTCGCCGACACCGCCCTGGTGCCGTCGCTGTCGGAGGTCCTCCGGATCGAGACCGGCTCCCTGGGCGTTCGGGGCCAGGTCCTGGAGCGGTGGCCGGCCAGCCGGTCGGTACAGGAGGTCGAGATCGAGGGCGTGCCCGTGCGGGTCAAGGTCAGCCCCGGACGGATCAAGGTCGAGCACGACGACGCCGCCCGCGCCGCGCGCCGCACCGGGCTCCCTCTGCGCGAGGTGCTGTGGCGGGCGGAGACGGCATGGCGGCGACGCACCAATGACGACGACTCCCCCGGTGCGTCCTGAGCGGCCCGCTCAGCCCGAAACGGCGAGGGTCGTCGTCTGCTGGTTGTCGGCGGGAATGAGCTCTCCGTCGATGGGGCCGACGGAGACCGTCAGGTTGTAGAACGTCCGCGGGCCGAGCGACAGGCCGCCGAGGTCGATCGCCCGGCGTTGGCCGGGATCGATGTCGACGACGGTGCGGACAGACTGGGTCTGCGCCGATGCCAGCGTGGCCACGACGGGCACGGCGTGCTCGGTCGCGTTGCCGGTGTTGGCGACCACCACTTTGACGGTCAGCTGCCTGGCGAGCCCGAGCACGGCCACCGGCCCGTTGTACGAGGTGGGCGCCGGCTGGGTTGACACCAGCACGAGGCCGACGCCGTGGTGCACGGCCAGCGATGAGGAGAGCCGGAGGCCGAGCACATAGAGGTTCAGGGAGCTCGGGGCCCAGTCCGCCTCGTTCAGGACCCACCGGTACTGGGGAACGGCGATCGATGCTGCCTGGGATCGCGGCAGCGCCCGCAGGAAGCTGCCGTAGAGGCCGTCAGCGGCACTGAGCTCCTGCCCCGCTCGAGCCAGCTGGGCCTGGGGCTGATCGCCCGGCGCCCCGGACAATGCGGTCTGCAATCCGTCACGAAGCGACGCGACACCCTGAGCCCGCATCTTCAACGCCCGGTCGAGGTCGCCGCCGGAAGACCCCAGCGATCCCGGCGGATCGACGACGGCCACCTGCTGCTGGACGCCGGCGGTCGCACCCGCGAGATCGTTCACCCGCTGGAACAGCGTCGTGCGGTCGAAGGCGGGGGCGTTGGCCCGCATGTCCCGCACCGCGGCCCCCTGCTGGGAAGAGAGCAGGAGCTGGGGGCGCACGATGTCCAGGTACGACTGCTGGTCGGGACTCGACTGTGAGCCGGGCAGGGCCAGCACGACGATCACGATCACCGCCACGACCAACCCGAGGATGACCAACACGCGCGGACGACGACGGCGAAAAGCCATCGGCGCTGACCCTAGCCCTCGCCGGCCGCGACCAGGGGTCGAGCGGACGGACGGGCGAAGCGGCCCGACCGGCGAGGGCGGCCAGAGGACGCCACGCCGCTCGTGGGCGAGGGGGGACTTGAACCCCCACGTCCTTGCGGACACAGGAACCTGAATCCTGCGCGTCTGCCAATTCCGCCACTCGCCCCGAGTGAAGCGTGGGTCACCTTAGTCGACCCTCCGACCAGGAAGGATGGCCTGAACTCGCTACCATGGGCCGACCATCCGCGTGGGCCTCGGGCACCGAGGCCCCTCTTCCCGACCCAGGACCAAGGGTGGGTAGGCTGGCTCGAGCATGGGACTCCAGCAGTTTGAGCAGCGACTCGAGCGCCTCGTCGAGGGAGCGTTCGCAAAAGCCTTTCGGAGCGGCTTGCAGCCGGTCGAGATCGCGCGCCGCCTGACCCGTGAGATGGACCTCCAGCGCACCGTCGGCCCCCGCGGCGTGATCGCGCCCAACGTGTTCGAGGTGGCCCTGGCGCCGAGCGACATGGAGCGCTTCGAGTCGTTCGCCGACGCCCTGGTCTCCGAGCTCGCCGATGCCGCGCGGGACCATGCCCGCACCGAGCGCTTCAACTTCGTGGGTCCCGTCGAGGTGGCCCTCAAGCCGGATCAGGGTCTCAACCCCGGCTCCTGCGTCGTCACCAGCGAGGTCAAGGGCGGCCCCGGCGGTGGTCCCATGATGAGCCTGGTCCTCGCCGACGGCCGCCGCGTCACCCTGGACGAGGAGCCGATCGTCATCGGGCGAATGCCCGAGTGCACCGTGGTGGTGGAGGACACCAACGTCAGCCGACGCCACGCCGAGGTGCGCCGGGACGGGCCCGACGTGGTCGTCTCGGACCTCGGATCGACGAACGGGACGCGGGTCAACGGCGCCCAGGTGCGCACCAGGCGGCTGAACGACGGTGACGAGATCACCGTGGGCAGGACGAGCCTTCGATTCGAGGTGCGGTAGTGCGCCGGCGCGCACCCGCGCGGGTGAGGCCCTCGACTCCCGCTCCGCCGGCCAGGGGGCCCGGTCGCCCCCGGCATCACCTGACCCCGACGGACGGCTGACGGCCCGGTGTCTGACTCGCTCCTCACGATCCTCAAGTTCTTCCTGATCGCGCTGCTCTGGCTGTTCTTCCTGCGCGTCCTGCGAGCCGTCTGGTCCGAGCTCAAACGGCCGCCCGTGGTGACCGTCGTCGAGGAGCCCAAATCGCGACGGACCCGCCGCAGGGAAGCCCCGCCTCCCCAGCCGCCGGGTCCCCCGACCGGGGCGCTGCCAGTCGACGGCCGGCGGGCCAACGGGCAGGTCATGCGGCTCAGGGTGCTGGAGCCCGCCGAACGGCAGGGTCGGACCTTCGAGCTCGGCGAGGAGGTGACGGTGGGCCGCGCCTCCGGCTGCGGGGTGGCCCTGGACGACGCCTTCACCTCCCAGCTGCACGCCCGACTCTTCCGGAGCAACGGCGAGACATGGATCGAGGACCTCGGCTCGACCAACGGGACCTACGTGAACGCCAAGAAGCTCGCCTCGCCCGTGCCCCTCCACCTCGGCGACCGGCTCCAGGTCGGCCGCACCGTCCTGGAGGTCGGCCCGTGATCCGGCTGCGCTCCAGCTCGGCCACCGATGTCGGCCTCGTGCGCACGACGAACCAGGACCGGGCCCTCGAGGGCGACGGGCTCTTCGCCGTGGCCGACGGGATGGGCGGCCACGTCGGCGGGGAAACGGCGGCCCAGACGGCGATCGACGCCTTCCGTACGACCTTCGCCGGTCACCCGTCGGCCGACGGCCTGGCCGACGCCGTGCGCCAGGCCAACCACGCCGTGTGGGAGGCGTCTCGGGCGGAGACGGCTCTGCGGGGAATGGGGACGACGCTCACGGCGCTGGGGCTCGTGACGGTCGACGGTAAGGAAGACCTGGCCGTGGTGAACGTGGGGGACTCCCGCG
>DASXCO010000222.1 GCA_036491125.1 Acidimicrobiales bacterium
AGCGGTGCTCGGCCTGGCGATCGACCGCCGTCACCGACGGCGGGCCCCGGCTCCCCGGCGGGTCGCGGGGCTGACGGTCCCTGCAGCTCCGGCCCTCGAGCAGGCTCTGGAGGCCCTGGCCCAGGCGGCAGATGCGGCCCGGCCGCGAGTCGAGCAGGCGGTCGAGGCGGCCCGGCCCCGCGTCGAGCAGGCTGCCGAGGCTGCCCGGCCGCGAGTCGAGCAGGCTGCCGAGGCTGCCCGACCCCGCCTGGAGCATGCCGTCGGGGCCGCCCGACCTCGCGTCGAGCAGGCCGTCGAGGCCGCCCGGCCGCGGGTGGTGCACGCCGTCGAGCGCGCGGCCAAGGCACGGCGGTCCCGTGCCCGGCCGTCCCTGGTCCAGCGTTCACTTGCCCGTCGATCACTTGCCCGTCGGTCCGGCGCCCGTCGGGTGGTCGCGTTCGGGTGATCGGGCGAGCCGGCGTCGGCGCTCGGCTCGAAGAGGCACTCGAGTGGCTCGACGGCCACGTCAACCTCGAAGCCATCGAGGCCGGCCGCGCTGACGCCACGCCCACGCTCGAGCGGATCAGACGTCTCAGCGAGCTCATGGGCGACCCGCAGCGGGCCTATCCCGTGGTCCACCTGACAGGAACCAACGGCAAGGGATCGACGGCTCGCCTGCTGACCTCGTTGCTCGGAGCCCAGGGTCTGAGAGTCGGGACCTACACGAGCCCGCATCTGGAGCGCATCAACGAGCGCCTGGCGGCCGACGGTGAGCCGATCGCTGACGACGAGCTGGCCGAGGTCCTGACTGCGGTGGCCGTGCTCGAGCCGCTCCTGGAGCGCCCACCGACGTGGTTCGAGATCGTGACCGCCGCCGCCTTCAGGTGGTTCGCCGATATCGCCGTCGACGTGGCCGTGATCGAGGTCGGCCTCGGCGGCACCTGGGACGCCACCAATGTCGCCGACGGCCAGGTCGCGGTCGTGACCAACGTGAGCCTCGACCACGTCGGCATCCTCGGTCCCACCGTGAGCGATATCGCCGCCGAGAAGGCCGGAATCGTCAAGCCCGACAGCGTGCTGGTGCTGGGAGAGACGGACCCGGCGCTGGCCGCGGTCTTCACCCGCGCCGCGTCCGCCGAGGTCTGGGAGCGGGGATCGGAGTTCGCCTGCGACGCCAACCGTCTGGCCCACGGTGGCCGGCTGCTCGACCTGCGAACGACCGGCGGCCACTACGCCGACGTCTTTCTCCCGCTGCACGGCGCCCACCAGGGCGACAACGCCGCCGCAGCGTTGGCCGCGGCCGAGGCCTTCTTCGGCGCCCCGCTCGCGGACGACGTTGTTCGCTCCGCTCTTGGGGCCGTTCGCAACCCGGGCCGCATGGAGGTAGTGGGACGGCGCCCGCTGTGCCTGCTCGACGGCGCCCACAACCCCGCTGGCGCCAAGGCGGCGGGGGCCACCCTCGCCGAGGAGTTCGCCGGCGTGGACCGCCGGCTGGTCGTCCTCGGCCTCCTGAGGGGACGGGACCCGGTCGAGATGCTCGATGCACTCGACCCCTCCCGCATCGCCCTGGTCGTCGCCTGCCCGCCGCCGTCACCCCGGGCCCTGCCCCCCGCCCAGGTGGCCTCGGCCGCGGCCGAGATGGGCCTGTCGGTCGAGGTGGCCACCTCGGTCGCCGACGGGGTGACACGGGCCCGAGCCCGTGCCGGCCCCGAGGACATGCTCCTCGTAACCGGGTCGCTGTACGCGGTGGGCGAGGCCAGAAGCGTCCTCGTCCAGGAGGGGAGCCGACGCTGAGAGAGGGCGGCCGCCGCTAGCCTCGCCTCCTGATGGACCGCACCCTCGTCATCTGCAAGCCCGATGCCGTCGAGCGGGGTCTCGTCGGCGAGATCGTGGGTCGGCTCGAGGGCAAGGGCCTGCGTGTCGCCGCTGCCGAGCTGCGTACGATCGACGCCGAGCTGGCGTCCCGCCACTACGAGGAGCATCGAGGAAAGCCGTTCTATGGCGAGCTCGTCGCCTTCATCGGCCGCTCCCCGTCCCTCGTCATGGTCGTGGAGGGACCGAGCGACACCTGGCGGGTCGTCAGGACTTTGATGGGGGCGACGAACCCGGCGGAGGCAGCCCCCGGCACGATCAGAGGAGATCTCGCCGTGCACCTGACCGAGAACCTCGTGCACGGCTCTGACTCCGCCCAGTCGGCCAAGCGCGAGATCGAGGTCTTCTACCCGCACCTCGACTAGGGGTGCCTTGTTCCGACCCCGAGAGTCACCTACCCTGTGAGCCGACCTCCACTAAGGCGAGGGGGCCGTTTCTCCAATGTCTGAAAACTTCTTCTCTTCTTGGTTCGGGCGGGACATGGCCGTCGACCTGGGCACGGCCAACACGCTTGTCTATGTCCGTAACCGGGGCATCACGCTGAACGAGCCGTCGGTCGTAGCTGTCAACGTCAAAGATGGCCGGCCCCTCGCCGTCGGCTCCGAGGCGAAGCGGATGATCGGACGCACGCCCAGTCACATCCAGGCCATCCGGCCGCTCAAGGACGGGGTGATCGCCGACTTCGAGATCTGCGAGAAGATGCTGCGGTACTTCATCCATCGGGTACACCAGCGCCGGTTCGCCAAGCCGCGCATGGTCATCTGCGTGCCGTCGGGCATCACCGGGGT
>DASXCO010000223.1 GCA_036491125.1 Acidimicrobiales bacterium
AGGCCCGGCCGCTCCGGCGGCACCGCCACCAGCCTCGCGACGGTGACGCTCACCTGCGCCCCCCAGTCCGGCAACGCCGATGTGCTGGCCACCGTCACGGTCCGCGGCGCCGCGGCCAGGCGGCACCCCGCCGCGAAGCGCAAGGTCACCTGCCCGCCGCAGCCCAAGGGCGGCCTCAAGCTCAACAAGCGCTTCCCGCTGCCGCGCCCGCCCAAGGGCAAGGGCATCATCGTGCACCGCCTGAAGCCCTCGCTCGGCTGCGCATTCCTGACCGGATTCGCCAACGCGCGCAAGTTCAATGAGGCGGCGCGCCTCGGCATGGGCTTCATTGACGTGGCGGTCGGAATCCGGCTGGACTACAACTTCGCGACGTCCGACTATTTCCAGCAGGATTCGGCCGGGCAGCTCGACTTCCGGCCCTGTCCTACGTGCAAGGTGGTGCACGGCCTGCCGCCGTCGCGGGCCACGTTCCTGTCCTTCGGTTTCGTGCCGACGACGGCAACGCTGCAGCTCACCGAGGTCGGCACGCTGAACCTGGTCAGCATCGGCACGACCCAGGAACTGAAAGCCAACATCGCGTTCTCGGAAATGCGGCTGCGCGTCTACAACGTCTCGGTGAACGGCCAGAAGCTGCCCGTCGGCCCGCACTGCCAGACCCATCCGTTCGAGATCGTGCTGACCGGGAAGCCGGGCAGCACGCCGCCGTATTCGCTACAGGGAGGCGGCCCGCTGACCGGTAATGTCTCGATTCCCGAATTCCACGGCTGCGGGGTCACCGAGAACCTGAACCCGTTGTTCAACGGCACGATTTCCGGGCCGCGGAACTTCTCCCAGCTGACCCAGGGCAACCTGTGCACGCCGTCGAGCGACAGCGGCTGTCCCCCGCGCAGGCCGAGGCCGATCCATTGAGCACCACGGGAGCTCATCATGGGCGTTGAGGTGGTCATCGAGGACCTGACCAAGTCCTTCGGCCGGCAGACCGTGTGGCGCGATGTCACGCTCTCGCTGCCGGCCGGCGAGGTCAGCGTCATGCTCGGGCCGTCCGGCACCGGCAAGACCGTGTTTCTCAAGTCCCTCGTCGGCCTGCTCAAGCCCGAACGGGGCCGGGTGGTCGTCGACGGCGTCGATATCGCGGCCTGCTCGGAGCACCAGCTCTACCAGGTGCGCAAGCTGTTCGGCGTGATGTTCCAGGACGGCGCGCTGTTCGGCTCGCTGAACCTGTACGACAACATCGCGTTCCCGCTGCGCGAGCACACCAAGAAGAGCGAGCGGGACATCCATGACAAGGTGATGGCCAACTCCGAGCTGGTGGGTCTCCTGGACCACATGAAGAAGCTGCCCGGCGAGGTCTCCGGAGGCATGAAGAAGCGCGCCGGCCTGGCCCGGGCCATGGTCATGGACCCCGACATCATCCTGTTCGACGAGCCCGACTCCGGGCTCGATCCGGTGCGGGTCGCCTACCTCGACGAGCTGGTGAAGAACGCCCAACGGGAGACGGGGGCCACGTTCTTCATCATCTCCCACAACATCCCCTCGATGATGCGCACGGCCGAGTTCATGGGCGTGCTGTTCCGCTCCGAGCTGGTGAAGTTCGCCAGCAAGGAGGACATGAGGAACAGCAAGAACTCGATCATCCGCCAGTTCCTCGCCGGGAAGTCGAAGGGACCGATCGGGATGGACGAGATGGCCACCGACGTCGACATCCAGGGTGAGGACTGGGGTGAGGACGACGACGACGACCGCGGTCTCAACGAGGAGACCGAGGTCATGACCGTCTGAGGCGCCCCGGCGGGGCTCGGTTCAGGGGCCCACCTCAGACGAGCGCACGACGTTGCGCGCCCTCAGGCGGATGAGCCGGTTGACGGCGTTCAGGTAGGCGCGGGCCGACGCCTCCACCACGTCGGTCGACACCCCGTGTCCCGAGACGCGCGCCCCCCTCGCCTCGAGCTGGACGACCACGTCACCCAGGGCGTCGATGCCACCGGTCACCGAGGAGACGTTGAACCCCGTCATGTTGGCGTCGATGCCAGTGGCCATCCGGATCGCCTGGCAGGCGGCATCGATCATCCCGTCGCCCTCGGCCGAGGCGTCGGACTTGGTCCCCGCCCGGCTGACGATCACGCGGGCGTGGGGTACGCCCACGGTGCCGCCGGAGACTTCCAGGGACTCGAGCGCGAACGCCTCCTCCATGCTGGCGCCGAGCTCCTCGACGACGATGGCCTCGAGGTCCGCCTCGGTGATCTGGACCTTGCGGTCGGCCAGCTCCTTGAACCGGCTGAAGGCGGTGTTGAGGGCGTCGCCATGGACCGACAGGCCCATCTGGGCCAGCGTCTCTGAGAACGCATGGCGCCCCGAGTGCTTGCCGAGCACGATCTGGCGACCCTGCTGACCCACCGTCGAGGCGTCGATGATCTCGTAGGTGCTGCGCTCGGCGAGCACGCCGTGCTGGTGGATGCCCGACTCGTGGGCGAAGGCGTTGCGGCCCACCACCGCCTTGTTGTACTGGACCGGATAGCCCGTGAGCCGGCTGACCAGACGCGAGGCTCGAGCCAGCTCCTCGGTGCGGGCCGCTGTCTCCAGCCCGGGAAACTGATCGGGCCTGATCTTGAGGGCCATCACCACTTCCTCGAGGGCGGCGTTCCCCGCCCGCTCGCCCAGCCCGTTCACGCACACTTCGACCTGCCGGGCACCGGCCTGGACCCCCGCCAGGCTGTTGGCCACGGCCATGCCCAGGTCGTTGTGGCAGTGGGTGGACAGCACGTAGTCCCCCGCCACCTCCCGGCGCACGTGCTGGATGAGGGCGCCGAAGTCCCACGGGATGCCGTAGCCGACCGTGTCGGGGATGTTGAGCGTCGTCGCCCCGGCCTCCACCGCCGTCCGGAGGATCTCCATCATGAACTCGAGCGGAGTGCGGGTGGCGTCCTGGGGGCTGAACTCGACGTCGTCGGTGTGCTCACGGGCGCGGCTGACTCCTGCCCTCGTCTCGGCCACCACCTGCTCCGGCGTCATCCGCAGCATGTGCTCCATATGGGAAGGGCTGGTGGAGATGAAGACGTGGATGCGGGCCCGGTCGGCGTCGCGAACGGCGGACCAGCAGCGGTCGACGTCGCCCCGGTGGGTCCGCGAGAGGCCGGCGATCGCCGGGCCCCTCACGGTGCGGGCAATCGTCTGGACGGCCTCGAAATCACCATCGCTGGCCACGGGGAAGCCGGCCTCGATGTAGTCGACCCCGAGGCGCGCCAGCTGCTCTGCGATCTCGAGCTTCTCGCCCACGTCCAGCGAGATGCCCGGCGACTGCTCCCCGTCTCGCAGCGTGGTGTCGAAGATGATCAGCTGATCGGCCATCGCAATTTCCTTTGTCTGGACCCGAAAGGCGTGTGTTGTCGGCGCGGATGCAATAAAAAACCCCCTGGGCCCGAAGGCGCAGGAGGCGTGGGCGAGCGCTGGTGGCGCTCGCCGTCAGATAAGAAGGAGGCTCGTGGCGGATTGAACTTTCTTCATGTTGGAAAGATCGTCGCAAACCAGGCGCAGGCCGTCAAGACGACTGGGAGCGCACCGAACGGGAAGGACGAGCTGATGCTGCAGCGATTGGTACGGATGGTTGCGGTCCTTGGTCTCCTGGCCGGGCTCATGGTGGCCGTGGCGCTACGCATACGGCGGCCCGGGCCCGGCGCCAACGGGGCCCGGTATACCCCGCTGGTGACCGAGGAGTGGCCGGTGGTGCCCCCACGGGTGCAGGCCGAGGAGCGCTGGGTCGAGCCGGACGGTCGCGTCTGTCCCGTCTCGCACCCGGTGAAGGGCAAGCTCTCGAGCGGACGGTTCCACCTGCCGGGGATGGCGGTCTACGACCGGACGATCCCCGACCGCTGCTACGCCACCGCCGAGGCCGCCGAGCTCGACGGCCTCCAGCGCTCCAAGCGCTGAGCGGCCGACGGCCGAGCGGCCCAACGGACCGCCGGCAGGACCAAGAGATCAGCCCGACGTGACGCTGTGCAGGTCGAGGATGCCGTCGGCTCGAGCAAGGCGCTCGAGCACGTCGGCCGGCGTCGGTCGGTCGGTCGACAGCACCATGAGCGCGGTGCTGGCGTGGGCCGAGGGGCCGACGGCCATGCTGGAGATGCTCACCCCCGCCTCGCCCAGGGCCAGGCCCACCACGCCGATCATGCCGGGTCGGTCGTCGTTGCGGACCACCAGCATGTGCCGGGCTGGCGGGACCTCGACGGTGTGATCGTCGACCATGACGATGCGAGGCTCGGCCCGCACACCCGCCAGGGTCCCGGCCACGGCGTGATCGGGCCCGCTCAGGGTGATGAGGTTGACGAAATCGCGGGCCGACGTGGTCGTCGACTCCCGCACCTCCAGGCCGCGCTCCTCGGCCAGCTGCGGGGCGTTGACGTACGACACCGGCTCCTCGGTGCCGGCGGCGAAGAGCCCCTTGAGGATCGACAGGGTGAGGATCCGAGTGTCGTAGCCGGCCAGGGCCCCCTGGTACTCGATGTCGAGCCGGTCGGGCAGACCCTCGTTGAGCGAGGCGAAGATGCGTCCCAGCCGCTCGGCGAGCGGCAGGAAGGGCCGCACCGTCTCTGACGCCTCCCCGGCACCGACGTTGACCGCCAGCGGCACGAAGTCGCCGGCGAGGGCGAGCAGTACCTGCTCGGCGATGGTGAGCCCCGCCTTGTCCTGAGCCTCACGCGTGCTGGCCGCCAGGTGTGGGGTCACCACGACCGTGTCCAGCTCGAACAGCGGCGACGAGGTGCACGGCTCGGTGGCGAAGACGTCGATGCCAGCGCCGGCGATCCGGCCCGAGCGCACCGCATCGGCCAGCGCGTCCTCATCCACGATGCCCCCTCGGGCGGTGTTGATGATGCGCAGCCCGCGCTTCGCCCCGGCCAGGAGGTCCTTGCCGATCAGCCCGAGGGTCTCGGGCGTCTTGGGTAGGTGGACGGTGACGAAGTCGGCCCGCGCCATCAGCTCCTCGAGCGACGTCATCGTCACGCCCATCTGGCGGGCCCGCTCGGAGGACACATACGGGTCGTACGCGCACAGACGCATCCCGAACGAGTGGGCCCGCTGAGCCACCAGTGCCCCGACACGCCCGAGGCCGACGATGCCGAGGGTCTTGCCGTGCAGCTCGACGCCCTCCCAGCGGGAGCGTTCCCATTTCCCGGCGATGAGGGCGGCGTGGGCCTGAGGGAGGTTGCGGGCCTGGGCCAACAGGAGGGCCATGGTGTGCTCGGCCGCCGACAGGATGTTGGACTGCGGCGCGTTCACCACCATCACGCCGCGGCGGGTGGCGGTGGCCACGTCGACGTTGTCGACGCCGATGCCGGCCCGGCCCACGACCACGAGATCGGAGCCGGCCGCGAGTGCGTCGGCGTCCACGCTGGTGGCCGAGCGGACGATGAGGGCGTGGGCCCCGACCAGCGCCTGGCGGAGCTCGGCCGGCGACATCCCGATGCGAACGTCGACCTCGTTCCCCGCGGACCGCAGCAACTCGATGCCCCCGTCGGCGATGGGCTCGGTGACGAGGATGCGGCTCACGACGCGGCCTCGCCCAGCACCACGGCCAGCCGTCGGACACCCTCGCTCAGCTCGTCGTCAGCGAGCGCGTACGAGAGCCGGGCGTAACCAGAGGAGCCGAACGCCTCACCGGGAACGACCGCGACGCGGGCCTCGTCGAGCAGGACGGCGGCCAGCTCGAGGGACGACTTCGGTCGGTGGCCCCTGACGGAACGACCCAGCACCCCCGCCACCGACGGGAACGCGTAGAAGGCGCCTTCGGGCTCGACGCAGGACACCCCCGGGATGTCGTTCAGCCCCGCGTACAGGAGGCGCCGTCGTCGGTCGAACACCTGCCGCATGGCGCTCATGGCCGAGAGGTCGCCGGAGACGGCGGCGAGCGCCGCCCGCTGGCAGACGTCGGCCACGTTGGAGGTGGAGTGGGACTGGAGGTTGGTCGCCGCCCGAACGACCTCGGTGGGGCCGATCAGCCATCCGACCCTCCAACCCGTCATGGCGTACGTCTTCGCCACCCCGTTGACAACCACACAGCGCTCGGCTGCGTCAGGCACGAGGACCGGAAGCGAGTGGTGGGTCCGCCCCCCGTAGACGAGGTGCTCGTAGATCTCGTCGGTCACCACCCACAATCCCCGCTCCGCCGCCCAGCCGCCGATGGCCTCGATCTCGTGGGCGGGATAGACGGCGCCGGTCGGGTTGGACGGCGAGACGAACAGCAGCACCTTGGTATGTGGCGTGCAAGCCGCGTCCAGCTGCTCCACGCTCACCCGGAAGCCGGTCGACTCGTCGGCGGGCACCACGACCGGGACGCCCCCCGCCAGGGCGATCGCCTCCGGGTAGGTCGTCCAGTAGGGAGCCATCACGAGGACCTCGTCGCCGGGGTCCAGCAGCGTGGCGAAGGCCTGGAAGACGGCGTGCTTGGCCCCGTTCGTCACGAGGACCTGGTTCGCCTCGACGGCGAGGCCCGAGTCGCGGGCGGTCTTGGTGACGATCGCCTCCCGCAGCTCGGGCAGGCCGGCGGTGGGCGTGTAGCGATGGTTGCGCGGGTCCCGGCAGGCGGCCACGGCGGCTTCGACGATGGGCTCGGGCGTGGGGAAGTCGGGCTCTCCGGCGCCGAAGCCGACCACGTCCTCACCGGCCGCCCGAAGGGCCTTGGCCCGGGCGTCGATGGCCAGGGTGGCGGACTCCGCCACGGCGCCGACGCGCCGGGACACGGCGCGGGTTCGGGTGCCTCTCGCGTCCTCACTGCTCGAAGTGTCGAGCGGAGCGGTCATGGTGCCATGCTTGCACAGTGCCAGCCGAACACAGACTCAATAGACCACCGCCCGAGATCCAGATTCCCAGCGACCTGCACCCCTCCGACGGGCGCTTCGGCTCGGGGCCTTCGAAGGTGCGCCAGGAGGCGGTGGCCGCCCTGGAGCGGGCCGCGCCGCGGTACCTGGGCACGAGTCACCGGCAGGCCGGCGTGCGTTCGATCGTCGCGCTGCTCCGAGGCGGGCTGCGGGACCTGTTCGGCGTGGCTGGCGACTACGAGGTGGTACTGGGCAACGGGGGGACGACGAGCTTCTGGGACATCGCCAGCTTCTGCCTGATCGAACGGCACAGCCAGCACCTGTCGTTCGGTGAGTTCTCGTCCAAGTTCGCCGCCGTGACCGGCGCCGCTCCCCACCTCGATCAGCCCGAGGTCATCGACTCGCCGGTCGGCACCCACCCTCTCGCCGTGCCGCGATCGGGCGTGGACGCCTACGCCCTCACCCACAACGAGACGTCCACGGGCGTCGCCATGGAGGTTCGACGGCCCGATGGCGCTGACGGCCTGGTGCTGGTGGACGGGACCTCGGCCGCTGGAGGGCTGCGGGTGGACCCGACCGAGGTCGACGCCTACTACTTCGCCCCCCAGAAGTGCTTCGCGTCCGACGGAGGGCTGTGGGTGGCACTGCTCTCCCCCTCCGCTGTGCAGCGGGTGCGCGACATCGCCGCCGGGGGCCGTTGGGTGCCGGCATCCCTCGACCTCAGTCTCGCCATCGAGAACTCGGACAAGGACCAGACCTACAACACCCCGGCCCTGGCCACGCTGTTCCTCTTCGTGGAGCAGCTGGAGTGGATGCTCACCAACGGCGGGCTGGAGTGGGCGGCCTCGCGGTGCGACCGCTCGGCCGAGATCCTCTACGGGTGGGCCGAGGCCACGGAGTACACCACGCCCTTCGTCGCCAAGCCCAGCGAGCGAAGCCATGTCGTCGGGACGATCGACTTCGATGACTCCGTCGACGCCAGCCGGGTGGCGGCGACGCTCCGGGCCAACGGGATCGTCGACACCGAGCCCTATCGAAAGCTGGGTCGCAACCAGCTGCGTGTCGCCCTCTTCCCCGCCATCGACCCCGAGGACGTCGCCGCGCTGACAGCGTGCATCGACCACGTCGTCGTCGCCCTGGCCGCCTGAGGAGCGGTACTCTACCCGCCGGGCGGAGGTCCTCGACCTCGGGGGGAGCCCGTGGGAACCTCGTTCAGCCACAGCCGGCCCGGGAGGCCGGCTCGGCAACACATCCGGCCCGGGAGGCCGGCCTGGAGATACAGCTGGCCCGGGGGGCCGGCCTGGCGGCTTTGGTGGTTACGCGTCCTGGCGGCGGTCGTGGTCGGAGCCATCCTGGTCCTCGGGGCGGTGCCCGCCGGGGCCACGATCACCCCCGTCGGCTACGACATCTCGTTTCCCCAGTGCAGCGCAGGCGCGCCGCACTACCCCGCCAACCCGGCCTTCGCCATCGTGGGCGTGAACGCAGGCATGGGCGCCAACAACCCGTGCCTCGGCCCGTGGCGCGGCCAGGCAGGGGAGCTGGCCTGGGCCGCCGGCGCGGCCGGGCTCTCGTCCCAACCCCGAGTCTCGTACTACGTCATCGCCGGCGATCCCGGCCCCAGCGCCGCCGCCTGGCCCGGGACCAGCACGGGCCGCCCGCAGCACTGCACCGGCACCTGGAGCAACGGCTGTGCCTACGACTACGGCTACCTCCGGTCCGCCAGCACCCTGCATCTGGCCCGATTTCTCGCCGCGGTCGATCGGTGGGACCACGTGCCGGTCGACGACCCCGTCGGCGCTCCCTGGTGGCTCGACGTGGAGACGGGCCCTCCTTGGGCCACAGCCAGCGCCCCGGGCGGACTGGCGCCGAACGTCGCCGCCGTGGCGGGGTTCGTGGACGGGCTGCGGGCCGGAGGCGTGCGCCTCGACCACATCGGCTTCTACTCCACGGCGTTCCAGTGGCGGCAGATCACCGGCCTCGACGCCTCGACGAGCCGCGCCTACTTCTCACCGTTGCACCCAGACTGGGTGCCGGGAGCCAGGTCCCTCGAGCAGGCCCGGTCGGCGTGCCGCCCGACCAAGAGCTTCTCCGGCGGCCCCGTCATCATGACCCAGTACGAGGCGGGCGGCTTCGACGCCGACTACCGCTGCCCCTGATCGGGCAGTCCACCTCGTGCTGTTCCAAGAGGAACGTGCCGCCCTGGGCCACCCTCGGCTCACCTCAGCTGACGAGGCGCTCGACCCGCCCCGGCGTGGCCGGCCCGTCGTAGACCAGCCGGCCGTCCCGCAGGCCGAGACACCGGCTGGCCTGGTCCACGTACTCGAGCTGGTGGGTCGCGACCACGACGGCGGCGCCCGCTCGGGCCGACTCGTCCAGCAGCTCGAGCAACGCCTGGCGCCCCGCGGCGTCGAGACCGACGAAGGGCTCGTCGACAAGCAGCAGCGAGAAGGGGCGGACCAGGCCGAGGGCGATCGAGGTCTTCTGGCGCAGGCCCCGGCTGAAGCGGGCGGGCAGGTCGTCCACCCGCTCCTCCAGCCCCAGGCGCACGACCAGCTCCTCGCCCCATTCATCCCAGTCGTCAGTGCCGTGCAGGCGGCCCACGTACTCCAGGTGCTCGGCGACGCTCAGGTCGTCGTACAGCACCGGGGCGTCGGGGATGTAGGAGGTGGCGGCGCGGGCCGGCAGCGAGCCGGCGGGGGCGCCGACCACCTCGACCCGTCCGTGGCTCGGCTCTAGGAGGCCCGCCGTCACCCGTAGCAGCGTCGTCTTGCCCGACCCGTTCGGACCCACGACGATCACCCGCTCGCCCTCCTCGACGCGGAGGCTCAGATCTTCAAGGGCGACGGTCTCGTCGTAGTCCTTGCCCAGCCCGTCGGTGGCCAGCACGTCGGTCACGCCCGCCTCCCGCCGATGCCTGCGACCGCCGCCACCTGACCCCTGGTGTGGACCCAGGCGCCGACGGCCACCGGGATGAAGAGCAGCGGCACGGCGACGTTGGCCGCCGCCGCCGTGGCGGAGTGGTGATGGACGGCGATGGCGCGGGCGGCGAGCACCGGCAGCAGCCCTGCCGTGGCAAGCACGGGCGGCAGCAGCTCCCGGCCCAGCGCCCGCAGGCCCGTGAGCTCGGGCATGAGGTTGTTGCCCACGACGGCCAGCGGCGGGGCACGGACCACGCTCACCGCCGCCCCGGCGACGGCGCAGGTGACCGCGGGCACGAGAGTGGAGCCGCCCACGCCCAGCACCAGCCCGATCTGGCCCAGCGGAAGGGCTGCGCCGAGACCGATCACCCCCACGGCCGCCATCACCACGCAGGGCACGGCCAGATGGCGGAGCTCGATCCACCCCTCGGCGCGCGGATACGAATCCCGACGGTCAGCGGCGTCGACCTCCTGGGCCAGCGGCTCCACTGCCTCCAGCGCCGCTAGCCACAGGGCCAGGCCGGCCACGACGACAAGTGGCGCCGACCCGGCCCAGACTCCCCGCAGGCTCACCCCCGCCGCCGCGCCGAGGACCACCAGGCGAGCCAATCGGCGCGCCGGCCATCGGAGTATCCCGCGCCAACCCCTCATCCAGACCGCCAGCCGGATGCCCGAGTCGGGCCGGGTCGCCAGCCGCACCCAGGGACGGGTCCGGGGGCGCTCCTGGGCCAGCTGCCGACGCAGGAGCATCACGGCGCGCAGGTCGCGGACCGTGGCGGCGAAGCGGAGCTGTCCGACCAGGCGGCTGCGCCGCTCCGCTGCTTCGAGCGACAGCCCTCCCACGAGGGCCAAGCCGAGGGCGGCCAGGAGCACCGCAACGACGGCCCCTCCCAGTGCTGTCCAGTCGAAGCCGAGCGCCCACAGCGACAGGCGGCCGAGCAGCGTGAACGGCGACGAGCTCACCCCGAGAGCCAGGTCGGCCGCCGACCACCCCAGCACGACCAGAGCGAGCCCGTTCGCCGCGTAACGCGAGAGGCGACGGCCGGACGCCGCCATGGCGGCGCCGAGGGCGGCCACGGCGGCCAGGCCACCTACCAGGGCGCCCCAGAGCACCCACGCCCCCGGCGTTCCCGGCAGCCGGCGGTAGGCGATGAGCCCGACCACCGCCCCGGCGGTCCCGCCGGCGAAGGCGCCGAAGCGAAGCTGCTGGATGGCCGGTCCGGCGAGGGCGGCGCGGCGGTCCACCGGAGCCAGCAGGACGTGGGTCACGTCTGCCCCTTCCACCGCCAGCGGCCCGCCCCGGCCCCCCGATCGGAGGGCGACGGCGACGGCCAGGGCGACGGCCAGGCCCACTGCCGCTGCGCCGTGGGTCCGGACCTGGTGCAGCGCAGAGGGGCCGAGCCGGGCGTCGCCGGTCACCCCGGAACCGAGGGCGACGACGATACCCACGGCCAGAGCGGCCAGGTACGCCTGATACAGGGCCTCGAAGAGGTCGACATCGGCCAGGCGGCGCCGGCGGCGGGCCCGTCGCAGCCCGCCGACAACGGAGGAGTCGACGGGCAGGGCGAGTGTCATCGGTCGCCGACCGTATCGCCCCCGCTCCCCCGCCGGCGGCTCAGTTGTCGGGCCGGCCTGCCGGGCCGGCGGTGAGTGTCAGCCGCCGGAGACGTCCTGCGGCCGGGCCCGGCCCGCCCCCACGAACGGCATCATGGCCCGCAGCTCGGCGCCCACCTTCTCGATGGGATGGGCCGCCCCCTCCGCCTGCAGCTGGTTGAAGTGGGGACGCCCCGCTCGGTTCTCGGCCACCCACTCGGCGGCGAAGCGACCGTCGCGGATCTCCTCCAGGATGCGCCCCATCTCCGCCCGCACCGACTCGTCGATGACCCGCGGGCCACGCGTCATGTCCCCGTACTCGGCGGTGTCGGAGATGGAGAAACGCATCCCCGAGATCCCCTGCTCGTACATCAGGTCGACGATCAGCTTGAGCTCGTGCAGACACTCGAAGTAGGCGGACTCGGGTTGGTAGCCCGCGGCCACCAGGGTCTCGAACCCGGCGGTGACCAGCGCCGTGAGCCCGCCGCAAAGCACGACCTGCTCGCCGAACAGGTCGGTCTCGGTCTCCTCCTCGAAGGTCGTCTCGAGGACTCCCGCCCTCGTCGCGCCCAGGGCGTGGGCGTACGAGAGCGCGAGCTGGCGCGCTTTGCCCGACGCGTCCTGTGACACGGCCACGAGCGAGGGCACCCCCCCACCTTCGGTGAACGTGCGGCGGAGGAGGTGTCCAGGGCCCTTGGGCGCGACCATGCCGACGTCGACCCCGGGAGGCGGGGTGATCTGGTCGAAGTGGATGTTGAACCCGTGGGCGAAGAAGAGAGCGTCGCCGTCCTCGAGGTTCGGTCCGATGGCGGCCTCGTACACCGCGGCCTGCTCGGTATCGGGCAGGAGGACCATCACCAGGTCGGCTTCTTTCGCCGCCTGGTCGATGGCCACCACCCGCAAGCCGGCCTCTTCGGCCTTGGCCCACGAGGACGAGCCGGGGCGCAGACCCACCCGCACGTCCGCACCGGAGTCCTTCAGGTTCAGCGCGTGGGCGTGGCCCTGGGATCCGTAGCCGATGATGGCGACCCTCCGGCCGGCGAGCAGCCCGGGGTCGGCGTCCTTCTCGTAATAAAGCGTGGCCATCTCTCCATTCTTCCTCTCAGCTCACTGCCCCGCTCACGCTGCGCAGACGCGGGGCCTGGCGCTCGAGCTTGGGGAGGGCGACCCGACCGGTCCGCTGGAGCTCGACGATGCCGTAGGACCGCATCATGTCCTCGAAGTCGTCGAGCTTGGAGGGCGCGCCGGCCAGCATCACCGTGAGCTGGTCGTAGCCGACGTCGACGATCCTTCCCTCGAAGACCTGCACGAGCTCGATGACCTCGCCCCGGCTCGCGGGCTCGGCCCGCACCGTGGCCAGGACGAGCTCCCGCTCGGTCGCCTCGGACGGGTCCAGCTCCGAGATCTTCACCACGTTGATGAGCTTGAACAGCTGCTTGGTGATCTGCTCCAACGGCGTGGACTCGACGTCCACGACCACCGTGATGCGGCTGAAGCGCTCGTCGTCGGTCGGTGCCACGGCCAGCGAGTAGATGTTGTAGCCCCGCCGCGAGAAGAGCCCGGCGACGCGAGCCAGGACACCGGCCCGGTTCTCGACCAGGACCGACAGGATGTGGTGTCTCGGTTGGTTCCTTCTGGCGGGCGCCATCACCGCCCTCCTTGTCCGTGCTCGGGGTCGACGACAATGTCGTCGTTGGAGCCGCCCGCCGGCACCATCGGAAAGACCTTCTCCGACGAGTCGGTACGAAAGTCGATGACCACCGGTCGGTCGTCGATCTCGTTGGCCTTGTCGATCGCCGGACCCACCTCCTCGGGGGACTCCACCCTGAGGCCGACACAGCCCATGGCGTCGGCCCACTTCACGTAGTCCGGCAGGTCGGGCGACAGGTAGACCTCGGAGTACCGCTCGTCATAGAACATCTCCTGCCACTGACGAACCATGCCCAGGTAGGCGTTGTTGAGGATGGCGATCTTGACCGGTATGCGCTCGGCCGAGGCCGTCACCAGCTCCTGGGCCGTCATCTGGAAACAGCCGTCACCGTCGACCGCCCACACCGTCCGGTCGGGCCGGCCCACCTTGGCCCCGATGGCGGCCGGCACGGCGAAGCCCATCGTGCCCAGGCCACCGGAGTTGACCCACGTGTAGGGGTGGTTGAAGCGCCAGTACTGCGAGGTCCACATCTGGTGCTGGCCGACCCCGGCCACCACGATCGTGTCGTCCGGGGTGGCGTCACGGAGGGACTCGACGACGAACTGCGGCTTGAGCACGCCGTCGGGCGGGTTGCGGTCGTAGGCGAGCGGGTACTGCCGCTGCCACTGGCGGATCTGGTCGATCCACGGGCGGAGATCGGGCTCGGCCTCGGCGTCGCCGCCATCGCCACGCTGGCGGACGGCGGCGATCATCTCCTCGATGACAAGGCGGCAGTCGCCGACGATCGGGACATCGGGCCGGCGCACCTTGCCCAGCTCGGCGGGGTCGATGTCCACGTGGATGACCTTGGCGTCGGGGGCGAAGGCCGACACCTTGCCGGTGACCCGGTCGTCGAAGCGGCTCCCGAGGGCGATGAGGAGATCGGCCTTCTGCATGGCGGTCACCGCGGTGTAGTTGCCATGCATGCCCGGCATGCCCAGGCACAACGGGTGGTCGTCGGGGAACGCCCCACGGGCCATGAGCGTCGTGACCACCGGGACACCGGTGAGCTCGGCCAGCGCCCGCAGGGCCTCGGCGGCGCGAGCTTTGAGGATGCCGCCGCCGGCGTAGATCACGGGTCGCCGGGCCGAGGCGATGAGCCGGGCCGCTTCCTTGATCATGCGGGGGTGGCCGCGCGTCGTCGGCTTGTAGCCGGGCAGGTCCACACCGTCGGGCCAGTACCAGTCCATGGTCGCGTTCGCCACGTCCTTGGGCAGGTCGATCAGGACGGGCCCCGGACGGCCGGTCGTGGCGACGTGGAAGGCCTCGGCGACGACCTGAGGGATGTGCTGCGCGTCGGTGACGAGCCAGTTGTGCTTGGTCACCGACATGGTGATGCCGGTGGTGTCGCACTCCTGAAAGGCGTCAGTGCCGATGGCCGAGCGCGCCACCTGACCGGTCACGCAGACCAGAGGGATCGAGTCCATGTAGGCGTCGCACAAGGGCGTGACGATGTTGGTGGCCGCCGGACCGCTCGTGACCATGGCGACGCCAGGCCGCCCTGTGGCGTGGGCATAGCCCTCGGCCATGTGCCCCGCGCCCTGCTCGTGGCGGACCAGGATGTGGCGGATCGTCGACTCGATGATGGGGTCGTAGACGGGCAGGATGGCCCCCCCGGGGAGGCCGAACATGACCTCCACCTGCTCCATCTCCAGGCTCTTGATAAGGGCTTGCGCCCCGGTCAGCTTCATCGAGTGGCTCCAGTGAACTTTGTCGGCAAACGCTGCTGCTCGGGAAATGCTGGCTTCTCTGGAAATGCTGGCTTCTCGGGAAATGAAAGGGCCTCCCTTTCGGGAGGCCGAGAGCGCACGCGTGAGGTGGGCGTGCGCTACGTGATGACTACGAGGGTGTCGCGGGCGGGCATCGCAATGAGTGTCCCACGAGACCCCAGGGTCCGCAACCCGTTCGCCCTAGCTGGTCGTCTGTGCCGCGGGTCGGAGCCGGTAGATCGCCGAGTGCCGGACCCGTTGGACAGCACGTGCGCCGACCACCATGAGGACGTCGAGGTGCACCAGCTCGTGGCCGCGAGCCTCCGAGAGGTCCAGCACCCGGGCCCGGACGGAGATCCGGTCGCCGTCGGTCACCCGACCCAGATGTCGCACCTCGCTGGCGGTGTGTATCCAGGGCCCGAGGGCCACGTTCGACGCCAGCACGTAGTTGGCCAACGAGAGGAGCCAGCCGGGGTGAGCAACGGCGTCCGGGCCTCGGTACAGCGCCAGGTCGTCACCGACGGCTTCCACGTAGCCCGCCCCCACGTCGGTCCGAAATGTCGCTCCCAGCGTGCCCAGCGCCTCAACGTCCTGGAGCGCGTCGCGAGTCGCGGGACGGCGCTGGTCCGGCTCGGGCAGGGGCACCACCGGCCAGTCCTCCAATGAGAGGGCTTCCGACGGCGCTTCCGGAAGCCCTGCGTCGGCCGTGGCACACAGCCGACCCTCGCCGTTGGTGGCGCGCAGCTCGACGGCCCGGGTCCCGTCCGCCTCGCTTGCCTGCTCCGGTTCCACCACGACGTCGTCACCGTCATAGAAGGGCGCGACAAAGCGCACGTCCATCGTTCCCCGTTCGAGCCACCGGGGACCCCACGCCTCGACGATCGGGCGGGTGAGGTACGCGTAGACCGTGACACCGGGCACGAGTCCTCCGCCGAAGCCGTACCGGCGGGCAACGGCGTCGTCGTGGATGCGGTTGTCGGAGCTCGCCGCCGTGTTGCGAGCCCGCAGACGGTGGACCCCCGGCGCGGCTGCCAATCAGGCGATCTCGGGACTCAGTCGATCTCGAGCCGGGCGAGCAGCTCGGCCTTGCGCTCTTCGAGCTCGTCGAGGCTGATGGCGCCCTCGTCGTAGCGCTCGTGGACGGCGGCGAGGAGCTCGAGGACCTCGGTCGAGTCGCCCGCTCCCGACTCGGAGCCGGCGGTCGACCGCGTGTCGTCGGAGGCCGCATCCGTCTCGGACGCACGGCCCTGCCGGCGCTCCCGCTTCGCGGCCGCTCGAGCCTTCTTGTTGCGGTCGCGCTCGAGCTTGCCGAAGCTGGTTCGCTGCGCGCTCATCTGCTGTCCCTTCTGGGAGGTGGAGGCGCCGCCGGCATGAACCGCCGGCGGCGCCCCAGGACGCCGATCGTCTTGTCAGACGAGACGGACGTTCTGGGCTTCCTCCCCCTTGCGACCCGGGCCCACGTCGAACTCGACAACCTGGCCCGTCTCGAGCGACCGGTAGCCGCTCCCCTGGATATTGGAGTAGTGGACGAAGACGTCGTCACCCTGCTCACGGGAGATAAATCCGAAGCCCTTCTCTGCATTGAAGAACTTCACTGTGCCTGTAGCCAACGCTCTCTCTTCTCTTACCTTGAGCAAGTCCGACTGACTTCCTCGCTCCCCCAAGTGTAGGGGGGTCAGGCCGGCCGCTGTGACAACCCGGCTGCCCCGCCCGTCAGGGCTCGGTGACGGCTCCCAACTCGGCGCCCGTCGCCAGGCGGGCGTACTTGGCCAGCACCCCCCTGGTGTACCGGGGCGCCGGCAGCTTCAAGTCCGCCCGGCGGCGCTGCAGCTCGGCCGGATCTACCAGCAGATCGACGGTCCGGGTGGCCACGTCGACCACGATGCGGTCCCCGTCGGCGACCAGGGCGATCGGCCCTCCGTCGACCGCCTCGGGGGCGACGTGGCCGATGCAGAATCCGTGCGTTCCGCCGGAGAACCGACCGTCGGTCAACAGGGCGCAATCGGCGCCCCGGCCCGCGCCCTTCATGGCGCCCGTCACGGCGAGCATCTCCCGCATCCCTGGCCCCCCCTTCGGGCCTTCATAGCGGATCACGACCACGGTGCCGGGTTGGATGGCGCCGGCGAGGATGGCTTCCATGGCGCCGTCCTCGCCGTCGAAGACTCGCGCGGGACCGTCGAATCGCGACTGATCGATGCCGGCCACCTTCACCACGGCCCCCGCCGGGGCGAGCGATCCGGACAGCGTGGCGATGCCACCGTCGGCGTGGATCGGGTCGTCCAGGCGATGCAAGACGTCCCCGTCGGGTGCCGGCGGCGAGATCTCGGCCAGGTTCTCGGCCATGGTGCGGCCCGTCACCGTCAGGCAGTCGCCGTCGATGAGCCCGGCGTCGAGCAGCTCGGCGAGCACGACGGGAAGCCCGCCGACGCGGTCGATGTCGGTCATGTGGTAGCGGCCGTGAGGCTTGGTGTCGGCCAGATGCGGCACCCGGCGGCCGATCCGGTCGAAGTCGTCGAGACCGAGCTCGACGTCCGTCTCGTGGGCGATGGCGAGGAGGTGCAGCACCGCGTTCGTGGAGCCGCCCAGGGCCATGACCACGGCGATGGCGTTCTCGAAGGCCGGCCGGGTCATGATCTGCCGGGGCCGAATCCCCGCTTCCAGCAGGCCCACGACGGCCCGTCCGCTCTCGAAGGCGAGGTCATCACGACGGCGGTCGACGGCCGGCGCCGACGCCCCGCCCGGCAGGGCCATGCCCAGGGCCTCGGCCACCGAGGCCATGGTGTTGGCGGTGAACATGCCGGCGCAGCTCCCGGCCGTGGGACAGGCCGTGCGCTCGATGAGGGAGAGCTCCTCAGCGCTCAGATCGCCGGCCGCGTGGGCACCCACGGCCTCGAAGACGCTCACGATGTCGAGGGCGCGACCCTGCAGCTGACCGGGCAGGATCGTGCCGCCATAAAGGAACACCGTCGACAGGTTGAGCCGGCCGGCGGCCATGAGCATTCCCGGCAGGGACTTGTCGCAGCCGGCGAGGGACACCAGGGCATCGAACCGCTCGGCGTGCATCATGGTCTCCACCGAGTCGGCGATCACCTCGCGGCTCACGAGTGACGCCCGCATCCCCTCGTGGCCCATCGAGATGCCGTCCGACACGGCGATGGTCATGAACTCGATGGGAAAACCGCCGGCCGCCCGAACGCCATCCTTGGCCCGCCGGGCCAGCCGATCGAGGGTGAGGTTGCACGGAGTGACCTCGTTCCA
>DASXCO010000224.1 GCA_036491125.1 Acidimicrobiales bacterium
CTGGTCACCGACCCGTCCCTGATCCTGGCCGACGAGCCCACCGGCAACCTCGACTCGGTGGCGAGCGCCGACATCCTCCAGCTCTTCCGGGAGCTCAATCGGGCGGGCCGAACCGTCGTGCTCATCACCCACGAGCCCGACGTCGCCGGCTGGGCCACCCGGATCGTGCGGTTCAGGGACGGCGTCGTCCAGGATCAGGGCGGTGGTCCGGCGTGAACTGGGTGGAGACGCTGCGCACCGGCGCGGGAGCGATCGTCTCCCACCGCCTCCGCTCGATCCTCACCGTGCTCGGCATCCTCATCGGCATCGCCGCCGTCATTCTCACCGTCGGGCTGGGCGAGGGAGCGCAGGCGAACGTCAACTCGGCCATCCAGTCGCTCGGGACCAACCTGCTCGTCGTGTCGCCCGGCAGCACGACCTCCGGTGCCGTGCGCGGCGGCTTGGGATCGTCGAACACCTTGACGCTCACCGATGCGAACGCCCTCCAGTCACACCTCGACGCGCCCGACATCGCCGCCGTGGCCCCCTCGGCCCAGCGGAGCATGTCGATGACTGCGGGTTCGGCGAACTGGACGGCTCCGGTGGTCGGGACGACCCCGTCCTACACGGGGGTCCGCAACCGCCAGCTCGCCGAGGGAAGCTTCTTCACCAACAGCGACGTGGCCAGCCAGAACCAGGTGGCCGTCCTGGGCCCAACCACGGCAGCCAACCTGTTCGGCGGCGCCGACCCGGTCGGACAGACGGTGAACATCAACGGCATACCCTTCCGGGTGAGCGGCGTCCTGACGTCGGCCGGCAGCTCGTCCAGCACCAATCAGGACGACATGGCGGTAGTCCCCGTCACCACGGCCCAGAACCAGCTGTTCGGTGGGTCCACCCGCACCAGCGTCAGCTCCATCTACCTGGAAGCCACGAACAAGGACACGTTGTCTGCCGCGTACCAGGAGGCCAACTCGCTGCTGCTCGGCACCCATCAGATCACCAATCCCACCCAGGCCGACTTCACCATCACCACGCAGTCCTCGATCCTGTCGACGGCGACGTCGGTGGACAAGACGCTCACCGTGCTGCTGGCCGGGATCGCCGCCATCTCCCTCCTGGTCGGTGGCATCGGCGTGATGAACATCATGTTGGTGTCGGTCACCGAGCGGGTGCGCGAGATCGGCTTGCGCAAGGCGTTGGGGGCGACGCCTCGAGTCATTCGGGCCCAGTTCCTCGTCGAGGCCTCGATCCTCGGGGTGGCGGGTGGCGTCGGCGGGGTGGTGCTCGGCCTGATCGGCGCCGAGGTGATCCCGCAGGTGACGTCCAATGCCGTGTCCATCTCGGTGTTGGCCACCGTGGGGGCCGTCATCGTGGCAGGGGGGATCGGAGTCATCTTCGGCGTCTACCCCGCCTCGAGGGCCGCCCGGCTGTCGCCCATAGACGCCCTGCGCAGCGAATGATGCCTTCGAACCGACGACTCCGCCATGCAGTGGCGGACCGATAGGAGCACCTACGACATGTCAGCACCGACCATCAACCCCACGACCCGATCCGTGCTCGCCGGACTGGGAGTGCTGGCGCTGGCCGCGGCCGCCTGCGGTGGCTCCAGCACGGCGTCGACCAAGCCCGCCGCCAGCCAGAGCCCGACCAGCACGACCGCCCCGGCGAGCCAGCCCGGAGCGTTCGGCACGGCGGCGTCGGTATCCGGCTCGACGCTCGAAGTGCAGAATCCGACGACCGGCCAGGTGACGGTGAACGTCACCCCGACCACGACCTACACCCAGACGATGCCCGCCACCGCCAGCGACGTGGCGGCCGGTGTCTGCGTGGCGGCCAACCCGGGCCCTGGGACCACGACGACACCGGGTCAGCCCTTCACCGCCCGCACGGTCACCATCAGCCAGCCCGGTGCCAACGGATGCACGCCGCAGGCGGGTGGCTTCGGCGGCTTCGGCCCGAGGGCGGGCAACGGCGCTGCCGGCGGCGGAGGCTCGAGCACGACAGCTCCCGCCAACGGCGGCAACCGCAACCGCAACGGAGCACGGCGCTTCGCCGGCGGGTTCGGCAAGGTCACCTCGGTGTCCTTGCCGACCTTTGTCGTGCAGGGCAACAACCGCAACGCCGCCGGCACGACCACGACCGTTACCACCGACGCATCCACCACCTTCACCAAGGTCGTGAGCGCCGGCCAGTCGAACCTCGCCGTCGGCCAGTGCGTCGCCGCCATCGGTCCCGCCGACCAGACGGGGGCCGTGACCGCCAACTCGATCGCCATCCGCCAACCGGGCCCGAACGGCTGCTTCACCGGTGGCGGGGGTCCCGGCGGCGCCAGAGGTGGGAACGGAGCGACGGGCTCGGCGGCCTGACCCTCGGCCGCCTCTCGGGCGGCTCCCGGACCGCCGCTGTGCGATGCTACGGTCGCTGGCTGGTCGCGAGCAGCGAAGGATGGGAGTGACGCCGGTGGCTGACTTCTTCCCCCGAGACTCGGTGATCCGGCGAGTGAACGCCGAGCCGGCGTTGTTCCTTGCCGCCGGGCGGGCGCTGCTGCTGCAGCTGGCCCACCCGGTGGTAGCGCAGGGAGTGACGGACCACAGTGACTTCCAGTCGAACCCGTTCCGCCGGCTACAGGGCACCCTGGAGGCGACCTACGCCGTCGTCTTCGGATCGGAAGCGCTGGCCGCCGCCGTCGGCCAGCGGATCCAGCACATCCACGACTTCGTGACCGGCACGGGCTATCGGGCCAACGACCCCACCAACCTCCTGTGGGTGCACGCCACGCTCACCGACTCGGCCCTGCGCGCCTACACCGATATGGTCGAGACGCTGTCTCCCGCCGACGCGGCCACGTACTACCGGGAGATGATGCTCGTCGCCGACGTGTTCGGCCTGCCGGTGGCAGACCAGCCGGCGAGCCTCGACGAGTTTCGCGTCTATTTCGATGAGATGGTGGGGACGTTGAGGGTCTCGGACGAGGGCCGCCGGCTGGGCAACGACGTCCTGTACCCGTCGCTGCCGGCGGGGTTGCGCGTGATGCTGGCACCGGCGCTCGCCCTCAACCGGCTGGTTGCCGTGGGTACCACACCGGAGCCGCTCAGGGAGCAGTTCGAGTTCGCATGGGACGGGCATCGGGAGCAGCGTCTGGCGCTGGTGCAGTCGAGCGCGGCGCGGGCGTTCGGGCTCGCGCCCCGTGCGATGCGCACGACCCCAGGCTGGCTGAACGGCCGCATCCTGCTGTGGCAGGCAGCACGACATGCCACCGGCGGCGTCAGCGCTGGGACCACGGCGGCGTAGGGGTCGGCATCGTGTACCCGGGAGAGCACGCGAGGCGACATCCCGACAAGCCGGCGTTCACCATGGCGAGCACGGGCGAGACGGTCACCTTCGGCGAGCTCGAGGCCCGGGCCAACCGCCTGGCTCATCTGTTCCGAGATCGTGGTCTTCGGCGCGGGGACCACGTGGCCATCTTCATGGAGAACAACGCCCGGTACCTCGAGACGGTTTCTGCAGCCGAGCGGACCGGGCTGTACTACACCTGCATCAACTCCTATCTCACGGCCGACGAGCTCGCCTACATCGTCAACGACTGCCGGGCCCGCATCCTGATCGTGTCGGTGGCAAAGCGCGAGGTCGCCCTGGCGGCGATCGCCCTGTGTCCTGACGTCGAGCTGTTCCTGATGGTGGGTGGCCGGGGCGATGAGGGGTCCCTCCAGCCGTACGAGGAGACGGTGGCCGTCTACCCGGCCGATCCCATCGCCGACGAGCAGCTCGGGCTGGCCCTGCTGTACTCCTCGGGAACCACGGGTCGGCCCAAGGGCATCGCCCGTCCGATGCCGAACGCACATCCCGGCGATGGCCTCCCACTGGTGTCGTTCATGCAGAGACTGTGGCGGCTGCGGGAAGGCATGGTGTACCTCTCGCCCGCTCCCCTCTACCACTCGGCACCACTGGCGAGCGTGTCGGCGTCGCTGCGTCTGGGTTCGACGGCGATCATCATGGAGCGCTTCGATGCCGAGCACTTCCTTCGCCTGGTCGAGCGTCACCGGGTTACACACTCCCAGGTCGTACCGACGATGTTCAGCCGCATGCTCAAGCTACCGGACGAAGTCCGGCGGGCATATGACGTGTCGTCGCTCGAGACGATCATCCACGCCGCCGCCCCGTGTCCGGTGCCGGTCAAGGAGCAGATGATCGAGTGGTGGGGCCCCATCATCGTCGAGTACTACGCGGCGACGGAGGGGAACGGCTGCACGTTCTGCGACTCCCATGACTGGCTGGCTCACCGGGGCACCGTGGGACGGCCAGTGCTGGGGGAGCCCGTGATCCTCGACGACGACGGCAAGGAGTGCGCGCTGGGGACGCCGGGCACGGTGTGGTTCCGAGGAGCGACGAACTTCGAGTACTGGAACGACCCCGAGAAGACGGCCGAGTCACGCGACCCGACTGGGACCATGAGCACCGTCGGCGATGTCGGCTACCTCGACGACGACGGGTACCTCTACCTGACGGACCGGCGGACGTACATGATCATCTCGGGCGGGGTGAACATCTACCCGCAGGAGGCCGAGAACCTTCTCGTGACGCACCCGAACGTGCTCGACGCGGCTGTCATCGGGGTCCCCAACGGGGACCTCGGGGAGGAGGTGAAGGCGATCATCGAACCAGCCGAGGGAGCCGAGCCGGGGCCGGAGCTGGAGCGGGAGCTCATCCAGTTCTGTCGCGCCCACCTCGCGAGCTACAAGTGCCCGCGCTCGGTCGATTTCGATCCCAGCCTGCCCAGGTTGCCGACGGGCAAGCTCTACAAGCGTGTCCTGCGCGATCGGTACTGGGGCGAGCACCGATCGAGGATCATCTGACGGTCACGATCGGCGGAACGGAGATCGTTCGCGCCCTCCACGTCTCGTCGAAATGGGGCTCCTCGCCGACACCCGCGGCGCCCGCTTTCGACGACACGTGGAACCGACGTGAGAACCCAGAGGAGCGGTCGTCTCGCCCCAGCGTCGATCAGCCGCCGCCGAGGCTACCCAGGTGACCGCCGCCGTCGACGACGAGGACGTGGCCGGTGATCCACGAGGCGAGGTCGCTGGCAAGAAAGACGGCGGCGTCGGCGATGTCCTCGGGCTGGCCGAGGCGCCGGAGCGGCCACGGCCAGGAGTGCTCCTCGCCACCCGGCTGCCACAGGGCGCGAGCAAAATCGGTCTTCACCAGTCCGGGCGCGATGGCGTTCACCCGCACCTGCGGGCCCAGCTCGGTCGCGAGGTGCTTGGTGAGATGGATGAGACCGGCCTTGGTGATGTCGTAGATGCCGATCGGGCCCCCGTGGGTCATCCCGCCGACGGACGAGATGTTCACGACCGTTCCGCCGCCGGCCTGGAGCGCCTGTCGCCACGCCTCCTGGGTCCACACCAGCGGCCCGCGCAGGTTCACCTCCATCGTCTTGTCGTAGCGGGGCAGGTCGATGTCGACGGCTCGGCCCATGTAGGGGTTCGTGGCCGCGTTGTTCACCAGGATGTGGAGGCCGTCGAAGCGCTCGATCGTCGCCGCCACGCAGGCGCGGGCCTGGTCCGGGTCGCCGGCATTGGCGGCGAACACGGCGGTCTCACCTTCGATGACCGCCGCCGTCTTCTCCAGTGCTTCCTGCTTGCGGGAGGACAGCATGACCCGTGCCCCGTTCTCCGCGAATGCCCGGGCGATGGCGGCCCCGATTCCTTTCGAAGCCCCGGTGACCAGGGCGACCTTGCCATCGAGTCTCACGTTGCTGGCCAATTCGCGTTCTCCTCGTTGTGATTGTCAGGAGGCTTTCATGACCGCCAATGAATGGATCCGGGTCTTCGCCGACGAGCTCGGTGTCCCGCCGCCGGACGAGACGACCATCGAGCAGCTGCTCGCCTTAGCGGCGGTCGCCGCCCACCAGTCCGAGCGAACGGCGGCACCCATCGCCTGCTTCCTGGTCGGCCAGGCCGGCGTGGACCCGGTCCGCGCCGGAGCGGTGGCCGCCGGGGTGCACGAGGCCGGTGGGGCTCAGTCGTAGTACCGATAGACGACCTCGGCCACGCACGCCGGCTTGTCCTGACCCTGTACCTCGATCGTGAGGGCGATGATCGCCTGTACGCCGCCACCTGCGACGTCCTCGACGCTCTGCAGGGACGCACCGAGGCGGTACTTGGCGCCGACGGGGAGTGGGCTGGGGAACCGCACCTTGTTGCACCCGTAGTTCAGGCCCATGGACATGCCCTCGATCTGGACGATCTGGCCGCTGAGGAGGGCGGGGGCCAGGGACAGGGTGAGATAGCCGTGGGCGATCGGTCCGCCGAACGGCCCCGATTTGGCCCTCTCGACGTCGACGTGGATCCACTGGTGGTCTCCGGTGGCGTCGGCGAACAGGTTGACCTGTTCCTGGGACAACTCCTGCCATTCGCTGTACCCCAGATGCTCCCCGGCCTTGGCCCTGAGCTCGTCCAGTCCCTTGACAATGGTTGGCATTGGCAAACCCTACGACCGGCCGGCCAGGCGCGCTACTGCCGGCGGATCCGGGTGCCTGTACGCTGGCAGGGTGATCTTGGCCCTGTTCCTGCTCTTCGTGGTCCTCTTCATCGCGCTGCCGCTGGCCGGGCTGGCGGCCTGGGCCCTGATCACCACGGTCGTCGTCGGTCTGATCATCGGCGGCCTCGCTCGCCTGCTCGTGCCTGGGCACCAACCGATCGGTCTGCTCACGACGTTTCTGCTCGGTCTGGTCGGCTCGATCGTCGGTGGTTTCCTGGGCAACCACGTGATCCACACCGGCGGCTTCGTGACGGTGCTGCTCGAGATCGGGGTGGCCGCTGTGCTGGTGGCGACCGTCTCAGGCATCGACAACCGGCGCGCGCTCGGCGGGGGCCCCGGCTCCCGCGGCTCTCTCTACTAGTCGAGGCGCTCAGTAGCCCCCACCGCTCGCGGCCGGGGTGGGACTCGTGGCCGCGAGTTGCTGGACGCTCCAGACGCCGCCGAAGCTCTTGATGCCCTGGCCGTAGGCGTCACCGGAGTCCTTGTCAGTGGCGAAGCGGTAGAGGGGCTTGCCCTGGAAGGTGACGAGCTGGTTGCCGCCGGGCGCCATTGTCGTGCCGAGACCGGTCACCCCCGCGGCACCGGTCGGCGTGGTGCCCGTTGGCACTTCCAGCGGCGGCCAGACGCTCAGGCAGGGGCCCGTGCAGGGGAGGGGCTGACCGGCGCTGGTGAGGGTGTACAGGGTCAGGCCCTTGCTGTCAGCCAGAATCGTGCCCAGCTTCGCGTCGTGCTTGGTCGACACCGTCACCGTTGCGCCGGTGTTGGCCGCCGACGCGCCATTGCTGGGCGCGGCTTTCGGCGACGAGGACGAGCCGCAGGCCGCAGCCACGAGCACTACCGGTGCAACGGCGACTCCGAGGAGACCGAGGCGACGCATCATGAGCTCCCTTCTTCCCCAGCTGCCGGGGGTCCCGATTGGCCGTGATCCAATCTCGCCCCGTGCTACGGACAGTCGGGCAAAAGGGATTGCCGTACGCTGCGGGCAGGGATGCCAGCGGGCAGCGGGGTACCCTGGGTGTGATCGATTGCGAAAGGGAGGGAGCATCGATGGGGGCCGCCGAGAACACCGATGTCGTTCGGAGGGGCTACGAGGCGTTTCAAAAGGGCGACCTCGCCGCCTTCAACGGCATCCTGGCCGACGATTGTGTCTGGCACGTCCCCGGGCGGAGCCAGCTGGCCGGCGACAAGAAGGGTCGCCAGGCGACGGTCGAGTACTACGGCAAGCTGGGGGAGCTGAGCGCCGGCACCATAAACGTCGAGGTGCACGACGTCTTCGGGAACGACGAACACGTCGTCGGACTGCAGCGGGTCTCCGCCCAGCGGAGTGGCAAGTCCTACGAGACCACCGAGGTCATCGTCTTCCACGTCGCAGGCGGACTGATCACCGAGGCCTGGGAGCACCCGTTCAACATGTACGAACAGGACGAGCTGTTCGCCTGAGAGCAGCATCCGGCACCATGCCCAACGTCGAAGCCTCGGCCAGCTCGGCCGGGGCTACGACGGCGCCGAGATACCAGAGGGCTCCATCCCTTGCGTGGGGGCGGTCGCTGTCTGGTCGGCCGGCAGGCGGATGGTGAAGGTGGCGCCCCCGCCGCTGGTCTCCGAGACGCCGACGGTGCCGCCGTGGGCGGCGACGATGGCGGCGACGATGGAGAGACCGAGCCCGGCGCCGCCGTACTGGCGGGACCGTGACACCTCGGCCCGATAGAAGCGCTCGAACGCCTTCTCGGCCTGCTCGGCGCTGAGCCCGGGCCCGTCGTCGGACACCTCGACGACGGCATCGGACGCATCTCTGGCGACCTGCACCGTGGTCCTGGTCCCGGCGGGCGTGTGGGCGCGCACGTTGGCCAGCAGGTTGTCGATCACCTGCCTGAGCCGGGCCGAATCGCCGACGACGTCGACGGGCTCGTTGGCGACGACCTGCGCCGGCCATGACGAGTCAACCGTCTGCGCCGCGTCGACGGCCTCGGCGGCCACGCGCACCAGCTCGACGGGTCGGCGCTCGAGTGGTCGGCCCTCGTCCAGCCGGGCCAGCAGCAGCAGGTCCTCGACCAGAAGACCCATGCGCGCCGTCTCGGCGCGGATGCCCGCCATCACACGAGCGAGGTCTTCCGGCTGGGCGCGCGCCCCGCGGTCGAACAGCTCGGCGTAGGCGGACACCGCAGTCAGGGGCGTGCGCAGCTCGTGGGAGGCGTCGGCGACGAAACGGCGGAGGCGCTCCTCGGAGCGCCGTAGCTCAGTCTCCGTCCTGTCCCGCTGCTTGAAGGCGTCCTGTATCCGCTCGAGCATGGCATTGAGCGCGCGGGCCAGCCTGCCCACCTCTGTCGTCGGCCGGGCCTCGGGCACACGACGGGTGAGGTCCCCCTCGGCGATGGCATCGGCCGTGCGCTCGACCTCTTCCAGGGGACGGAGCCCGACACGAACCACCCACCATCCCAGGGCGGCGGCCGCGGCCAGGGCCCCGCCGGTGACGGCCAGCTCGATCAGCAGGAGGCGGTGGAGGCTGCCTGCGGGGTCGGTGAGCGGGGCGGCCAGAATCAGCTGGTCGCCGCCCACCAGGCCCGAGGCCCGCACCCGGAACTGCGGGCCCCCCGGGCTCGCCGATCCGACGGTCAGGTAGGTCGTGGCCTCTCCCGGGCCTCCCGACGACTGGGCCAGGTTGATGTGGGCGGGGAGGGTGGGAGACAGCTGCTGGCCGCCGCGCACGAACGCGGGCACGTCGCCGAGGTTCTGGCTCTGCGGGCCCCGAACCTCGACGAACATCCCCGGCGCCAGACGGGCGACGGTGCCGACATCGAGGGTCTGCCCGCTGTTCAGGGCTTGCTCGAGCGGCGGGTGGGCCGTCTCGAGGGACGTGTCGACCTGGTTGAAGAGGAACGACTTGAACGAGGAGTACGTGGCCACATCCGCCGCGATCAGCGCTAAGAGGGCGACCGCGCCGACGGCGATGAGCAGGCGCGCCCGGAGCGACACCTACGATCCTGGCTCTCGCAGCGAGTAGCCGACCAAGCGGATGGTCTGGATCAGCGGCGGCCCGAGCTTGTCCAGCTTCTTGCGCAGGTAGCTCACGTAGGTCTCCACCACGCTCGGGTCACCCCCGAAGTCGTAGTGCCACACGTGGTCCAGGATCTGTGACTTGGACAGCACCCGGCGGGGGTTCAGCAGGAAGAAGCGGAGGAGGGAGAACTCCGTAGCGGTCAGCCGCAGCGGGGTACCGCCCCGCCACACCTCGTGCGTGTCGTCGTCCATCTCCAGGTCCGCGAACCGCAGTCGGCCATCGGTCTCTGGCTCGCCCTGGGTCCGACGGAGGATCGCCCGGGTGCGGGCGACCACCTCGGCCAGCGAGAACGGCTTCGTCACGTAGTCGTCGCCGCCGATGGTCAGGCCGGCGATCTTGTGCTCCAGGGCGTCACGGGCCGTAAGGAACAGCACTGGCACCCGCAGCCCGTCCTGTCGGAGTCGGCGGGTCACCTCGAGGCCATCGAGGTCGGGCAGCATCACATCCAGCACGATGAGGTCCGGCGGGTGCTCCTGGGCGGACGAGAGCGCCGCCCGACCGGTGGACGCCCGGGCGACGTCGAAACCCTCGTAGCGCAGTGATGTCGCCACCGCGTCGACGATCGACTCCTCGTCGTCCACGACCAAGATCCGTTGCGCCACTCCGTCGCCCATCAGGCTCACCTCGTTGTCGAGCCGGCCGTACGTAGCTCCTCGAGCCGACCTCTTAGGTACCACAAGAGTCACGGGGCGATCAGGGAGCCCGCTGTGGTCTGCCTGTGCCCCAGCTGGGAATCTCGGTCGGAGCGAGGCCATCGCTCGACTTCCCACCGGGGACCCAGCCGGCGCCCGGGGCGACCCCACCTGGCCGGCCGACACTCCCCCCAAGGCGAGAAGAGCGGCCGGCCCGGGAGGCCGGCCCAAACAGAGCGGCCGGCCCGGGAGGCCGGCCCAAACAGAGAGGTCGACCATGCGAGAGGAAGCGATCAGGGCTCGGTCCCTCGGGCTGCGACGGGTCTCACGATTGACCCGCTGGGCGCTGGCGGGCGGGCTGGCGCTCACGGGGGCGCTGTCGGCGACAGCCGCCGCCGTCTACTCGGGCCACTCGTCGGCGGGCGCCAGCACCTCGGGATCGGGTAGCAGCTCGGGCTCGTCGAACAGCGGGTCGAGCAGCGACAACTCCAGCTCGTCGAGCAGCCAGCTCCAGTCGCCGTCGAGCACTCCGAGCTCGTCGAGCGGATCGAGCCACGCCACCTCGGGCGCCTCCTGATGGCGACCTCGGTGGGTCGGCCTCCCCGGCCGGCGGCCGCCGTCGGGCGGTGCGAGCTCAGGGGCCTCGGTACGGGGGTCGTGATCCTCACGACCGACCCACGCCAACTCGGGCCGGCCCGCGTCGCCGTCGAGGACGAGGTCGCGGCGATCGACGTCGCGTGCAGCCGATTTCGAGACGACTCCGAGCTGGCCGCGGTCAACCGCGGCGGTGGGCGTTCTGTTCACGTCGGCCCCGTGCTGATCGAGGCGGTGGAGACGGCACTGCGGGCGGCCCGGCTCACCGACGGTGACGTCGATCCCACCGTGGGCGTGGCCATCCGCGTCCTCGGCTACGACAGGGACTTCGCCGCCGTGGCGCCGACGGGGCGACCACTGGTCCGGGTCGCGGCCGTACCGGGGTGGCGCCAGGTCGGGCTGGATCGGCGTCGCCAGCGGGTGACCGTGCCCCCGGGGGTGAGCCTGGACCTGGGCGCCACTGCCAAGGCGCTGGCAGCCGACCGGGCCGCCCGTCGCGCCGCCTCCGCCGCGGGGTGTGGGGTGCTCGTCAGCCTCGGCGGGGACATCGCCACCGCCGGAGAGCCGCCGGACGGGGGCTGGTCGGTGCGTGTCGCGGACTGGCACGCGGCTGGACCCGAAGCCGAGGGTGAGATCGTCCAGGTGTCATCGGGTGGCGTGGCCACGTCCTCGACGACGGTCCGGCGGTGGTCGCGCGGCACTGACGAGCTGCACCATGTCGTCGATCCGGCCACGGGTCGCTCGGCGGAGGTGGTCTGGCGAACGGCGTCGGTGGCCGCAGCGACCTGTGTCGACGCCAACGTGGCGGCGACCGCGGCCATCATCCGCGGGGATCGGAGCCCGGCGTGGCTGGCCTCGTTGCGCCTTCCCGCCCGCCTCGTCCGACCCGACGGCTCCGTCGTGAGGGTCGCAGGCTGGCCGGCGCCGGAGTTGGCGGCGTGAACGGCAAGGCCTTGTGGTACCTGACCCGGGGCAGCGGCGCCGTGAGCCTGGTGCTGCTGACCCTGGCAATGGTGCTCGGCATCCTGACCTCCTCCCGATGGGCGAGGGAGCGCTGGCCCCGTTTCGTGGTCGAGGGACTGCACCGCAACCTGTCGCTCATGGCGACCTTGTTCGTCGGCATCCACATCACGAGCGCGGTGGTGGACGGCTACGTCCCGATCCGCTGGATCGATGCGGTCGTGCCGTTCGGTGCCGGCTACAGCCCCTTGTGGTTGGGCCTGGGCGCTCTGGCCCTCGACATCTTCGTCGCCGTCGCCCTCAGCAGCCTGATGCGGGCCCGGCTCGGGTACCGGGCCTGGCGGAGCGTCCACTGGTTGGCCTACGCCTGTTGGGCCCTGGCCGTCGTCCACGGCATCGGGATCGGGAGCGACCGGGCCGAGCTCTGGATGCTCACCCTCGATGTCGTCGCCGTGGCCTCGGTGCTGGGCGCCGTCGCTTGGCGGCTCGGTCGTGGTGGCCGCCGTCCTGTGACCACCGCGGGGCGGGTCCTGGGGGCTCGGTCGACGTGACCTAACGTCGTCGCTCGTGAACGACACCGTGCGGTACGAGATCGACGGGCACGTGGCGACCATCACCTACAACCGCCCCGAGGCGCTCAACGCCATCAATGGCGAGATGCGGCGGGGGCTCAACGACGCGTTCGCGGCCTTTCGTGAGGACGAGGGCGCGTGGGTTGCCATCGTCACGGGACAGGGTCGGGCGTTCTGTGCCGGGGCCGACATGCGCGACGGGGGCGCGGCGGCGGGGGAGTTCGCCGGATCGTTCTGGGAGAAGCCGACGCTCAACTCGTTCGAGAGTGGGTGGGAGATCTTCAAGCCGGTCATCGCCGCCGTGAACGGCCACTGTCTGGGCTACGGGCTCACGCTGGTGACGTGGTGCGACTTCGTGATCGCCAGCGAGCGGGCCGAGTTCGGCTTCCCCGAGGTGCGCCTGGGCGTACCGACGATCGTGGGAGCGATCCGGCTGCCGCAGCGGATCAGCTGGCAGTACGCCATGGAGCTGCTGCTCACGGGCGAGCGGGTCGACGCCCACCGGGCCAGGGAGATCGGCCTGGCCGGGTGGGTCGTGGCCCACGACGACCTCATGGCCGAGGCTCGGAGCCTGGCCGACCGGCTGGTGCGGGCCGCACCGCTGGCGGCGCGGGCTACCAAAGAGGTGGCCGTGCGGTCGCAGCACCTGACGTCCCTGGAGGCGATCCGGTTCGGGGAGACGATGCGCAAGGTCGTGGCGAGCACCGCGGACGCCGCCGAGGGGCTCGAGGCGGCGCGGGATGGCCGGTCGCCTCGATGGACGGGTCGCTGAGCGCGCGGTACTTCCGGCCGGCCTCCGGGGCCGGCAGCGTCCGGGCCGACTGTCGCCGCCGCTGGGCTTGGATCTAGCCTCGGTCGTCGTGCAGGCGTCGAGGCGATCGGGGCGGGCTGACGGTGCTCCTGGCTGACACCGACCCGGTGTCTCCGCCGGTCCAGCTGCACCAGCTTCTGACCGGTTGGCAGCTCGGCCGTGTCTTCGGCCTTGTTGCCTTCCTCCTCCAGCTCGCCGCCGCGGCGTGGTACGTGGCCGCCGCGGTGCGACTCCGCCGCCGGGGACGCCCGTGGTCGGCGTGGCGGACGACCGCCTTCCTGGCCGGCGTGGTGGTCCTGGACATCGCCGTGGTGTCGGGGCTGGCGTCCTACGACGATCAGGTCTTCGTGGTGCACGTCGTCCAGCACCTGCTGCTGATGATGGTCGCCCCGCCCCTGCTCGCCCTCGGTGCGCCCATCACGCTGGCCATCCAGGCCGCCGGGCGCCCGCTCCAGGGGCGCATCGTCCGCTTCCTCCACTACCGCGCCGTGGGCGTCCTCACCCTGCCGATCGTCGCCGCGGCCCTGTACTACGGCTCGATGTACGTGGTCTTCCTCACCTCCTTCTATCCCTTCTCGCTCCGCCACCCCCTCGTCCACGACCTCAGCCACGTCGTGATGTTCTCGCTCGGGTGCCTGTTCTGGTGGCCGATGATCGCCGTCGACCAGCTGCCGAACCGGCCGTCGTTCCAGGTCAGGATCATCGCCATGTTCGTGGGCATGCCCATCGAGGTGTTCCTCGGCCTGGTCGTGATGAACTTCGGCCACCCCATCGCCCCCCAGCACACGCTGGCGGACACCCAGGCCGGTGGCGCCCTGTTCTGGGGCGCCAGCATGCTGATCACCTTCGCCGCCGCCATGGTGCTGTTGGCCCAGTGGATGAACCAGGAGGAGCGGCGCGCCGCCCGACACGATCGCGTCGTCAGCGCGGGGGAGCTGCGCCGGCGGGAGATCTGGGAGGCGGCGCGGGCAGCCAAGATGGGCACCCGCCGGGCGGCGGTCGACCGCGCCGGGCCGGTTCCGACGGTGAAGAAGGAGACGAGCCAGTGACGTGGCGCGGACGAATGCGTAAGAGAGGCCCCATGGGCACGGTGGCGCTGGCCCTGGCGGCAGCGCTCACCGCGTCTGCGTGCGGTGGGCCGTCCTCGGCGTCTCCGGCGGCGCCGTCGCCCTCGTTCGGCCTCGTCCAGAACCGACCGGTGCCCGACGTGCCGCTGGTCGATGCCAACGGCCGACCGACCAGCCTGGCCGCGTTTCAGGGCAAGGTCGTCGTGCTGGCCAACTTCCTCTCGCTGTGCCAGGACGAGTGCCCGATGATCACGGGCGCGTTCATCGCCATGCAGCGCGACGTGCAGGCGGCCGGGCTCGGGAACAGCGTGGCCTTCGTCGAGCTGAGCGTCGATCCCGGCCGGGACACGCCCGCCCGGTTGGCGGCCTACTCCCAGGAGTTCGGGGCCAACTGGCCGCTCCTGACGGGAACGCCCACGGACCTCCAACACCTGTGGAGCTTCTTCGGCGTCTCGTACCAGCAGGTCCCCGAGGACCAGCCCCCCAAGCTCGACTGGTGGACGCACCAGCCCCTCACCTACGACGTCACCCACACCGACGGCTTCATCCTGCTCGACGCCGCGGGCCACGAGCGCTTCATCACTTCGAACCCGCCCGACCTGCACGGCCAACTCGGGGCGCCGCTTACCGGACTGCTGAACGACGAGGGAGTGCAGAACCTCGAACACCAGCAGTCGCCGTCCTGGACCGTGCCCCAGGCGCTGGGCGCCCTGGGCTGGCTCGTCGGGCGGACCATCCCACAGGCGAGCGGCTGACGCCTGGCCGACCGGCCGGCCGAGCACGGCGTAGACCGTACGTACGCTGGCGTAACGTTGCATTCGACGCGGACAGCCGGTACCCTCACATCCGGTAAGGAGGCGGGTGGACGTCTCCGCTCAGCAGTCCGGAGTGACCCTCGCCCGGCCTCCGGTGGCGGGACGGCCCGGTAGCAACTCCCGGTAATAACGCGGCTTGGCGGGCCAGGGGGCGAGGTCAAATGAAGACGGCGGATCCGCTGCTCAAGAACGAGTACTCCAAGCGCGTCTACGCGCGCTTGGGCCTGCGCAGGCCGTTTACCGTCCAGCAGGAGACGCGTCACTATCGCATGCCCGTGCTCCAGGAGCACGGTGGCCACGTCGTGCTGCGGTCCGGCCCCGAGATCCCCTCGACCGAATGGACCAACCTCGAGTACTCGACCCCCCCGACCGATCCGACGACCTGGTTCGCGCCGCTCGCCACCGCAACCGGTGAGAACATCCTCCAGGGTTTCTGGGACTTCGGGAAGCCGGACCTCGACGGCATCTGGACGTCCAACGCTGATCGGGCGCCCGGTCTCGTCCGCTACGTGGACTCGATGGGCGGCCGGTTCGGGCGGATCCAGATCATCCGTCAGGAGCCGACCTCCATCAGGGAGGCCCGCTGGGGTCTGCACCTCGACGACAACAACCGCCTCAACCCGATGGCGAACGGGTGGGTGGTCAGGCTGTGGTTCCAGCTGACCGACGATCCGGACAGCTCCCTGGTGCTCAGACGCGGTCAGTTCGACCGGGCCAACGAGGTGCGCGTCCCGCTGCGCAGGGGCACCCAGGTCCTCGTCGACTCCGAAGCCCTCTTCCACTCGGGCTGCCACAAGGGTCCCGACAGACGGTACGCGCTCATCGTCAGCCTCGAGAGCACCGACCACCTGGACGGCTGGGTGCGGAGCCAGCTGCCGTAGCTGGAAGATCGACCGGAGCGCGTCAGCGTTCACCGTGGGGACAACCTCGTGACCTTGGGTTAGCCTAGGGAGTCCGAACCCCCGAACGGGGGACAAAGGGGGGACGATGGGCAACGGACGCCTCGCGGACGCGGGGATTCGGGTGAACAAGCAACTCGTGATCAGTGGAGCGGTGCTGGTCGGGGTCGGGGGCGCCCTGGCGGCGACGGGAGTCCTCTTGGGTAGCACAGCGGTCGCCTCGGCGATGCGCCAGTGGGTCCGGCAGCTCGACCAGCCCCCGAGCGAGATGGCGAAGCAGAAGTGGAACCAGGCCAGGGCGGCGACCCTCGCCGGCGCAAAGGCCTGGCAGGGCGGAGACGGCTAGCCCGAAGAAGGCCCCGGCGCCAGGCTCAGCGGATCCGCCATTCCGAATCATCCGACGTTCTGGTCGTTCACGATGATCATCATCGACATCCTGATCATTTACGGCCTCATCGCCCGGGTGGACGAGTACGAGGTGCGATAAGCGACGACGGAGCCAAGAGCGGGGTCGGCCGGGCAGGCTCAGTGGTGGAACGAGC